>JBKJPM010000239.1:0-2874 GCA_046595175.1 Gemmatimonadaceae bacterium | reverse complement strand
CCCAGCGATCGGACCCGCCGGAAAGCAGTTGAAAGTTCAGTATTGCATATTCGGCCCAGGGGCTCAACATCAGCTGCCGGACGATATGCGTGGGATAGTGACCTACGTCCCCATGCTGCGCCCAATTCGCAACCCGGGCCATATGGTAGGTCATCGAGTCCCAGTTGTTCGGCGGCGCCGAAACTGCGACTGTCAGGGTCGCCGCCAGCATTAGAGCAAATACCACGGCCGTCTCGCGATCGACGGAACGGAGAGGTGCTGTCACTCGCTCAAAGTCGAACTCCCGTCCGGTCAGGCGGTGGCCCGCCAGCAGCAGGAGTCCGGCAGCGCCCCAGGCCGATGGCAGCATGGGAGTGTTGAGCCAATGGCCAGCCGAGAGCAGTTCGGTGATAACGAACACCATCGCCCCCCATACGACAAACGCGCGCAGCAAACTTTCCCGAACGCCCGATTCCCCTCTCAGGAAGTAAAAGAAGAGGAGAATTGCAGGAAAAAGCTGCAGGCTCACTTAAACACGCTCGTTGACGCCTCTCGGAATGAGTCACACATTGGAGCCGCAAACTTAACGTATGAAAGCGATCGCACACCGTAAATTGAAGACATTGAGCACTGAAAAGCCGGCCTTCGCCCTTTCGATAGTTATTCCCGTGTACAACGGCGCGGGAAGTATCGGCGCGCTCATTAATGCCCTGGCAAAATTGGATGTGCCTGGCGGACTGGAGCTGGTGCTGGTGAACGACGGCAGCCCGGACGACTCACTCGATGTTTGCCGCCGTCTCTGCCACTCAACTGAAACAGCGATCACTGTCGTCAATCTCGGCCGCAACTTTGGCGAGCATAACGCGGTCATGGCGGGACTTTCCTTCGCTCGCGGCGCCCACGTCATCACAATGGATGATGACTTGCAGAATCCGCCGGAGGAAGTGCTCAAGCTCTGGACCTACACAC
The DNA here is from genome assembly GCA_046595175.1 of Gemmatimonadaceae bacterium. Lineage (GTDB taxonomy): Bacteria > Gemmatimonadota > Gemmatimonadetes > Gemmatimonadales > Gemmatimonadaceae > UBA4720. The sequence continues at coordinate 1,926 of JBKJPM010000239.1, read as the reverse complement.
GCGAAAACGACTTTGACGTTGTTTACACTTTTTACGACCGTAAACGGCATTCGGCGTGGCGCAATTTCGGCAGCCGGTTCACCAACTGGGTTGCGGATAGACTGCTCGACAAGCCGCACGGAGTGTACCTCTCTTCGTTCCGCTGCCTGAGTGCTTTTACGGTGAGTTCGGTGGTGCAGTATTCCGGGCCTTCGCCCTACATAGATGGGCTGATTCTTCAGGTAACCCAGAAGATCGGGCAGCTGAAGGTGCAGCACGATGCGCGCGCTGGCGGGCAGAGCAACTACAATTTCCGCCGTCTGGTTCGCCTCTTCCTCTCGATGTTCGTGAATTTTTCGGTGATGCCGCTGCGAATCAGCACGATCGCCGGCTTTACTTTCGCAATACTTGGAGTGCTCGGCGTTATCGCGGTTGTCGCCGAAGCTGTGGTTGTGGGGCATACCCCGCGCGGCTGGGCCTCGCTTCTTGCAGCCACGCTCCTCCTCGCGGGAGTTCAGCTCGTGATGCTTGGCGTGGTCGGGGAATATGTCGGGCGCCTGTTTATCGCGATGAACGGCAAGCCACAGTTTGTTGTCAGGGATGTGGAACGGAATAGGGCCGCTGACTTGTAAATCGCGGTTCCTGCCATGAAATGAGCGTCCTGAATGCTGAAGCCCTGACAACCACTGATCTTCGCCGCGGTATCACTCCCGGGTCTTCCTGCTGCACTCCATTCGATCAGTCCTCACCCCGGCACCGTCCTGCTCCAGGCGAAACACACGGACGTACCCGCGTTTCTGCGCGGCCGCGCAAAGATCTCCTCGCGGAAGGTTGACGTCACCCGCACCCTGCCTCTCGGCATAGGCTTCTGATCCGTAAAATCCGTTCAGGTGACATCCGGCCGGAACTCCGTCGAGTAGTGCCGTAGCCGCGAGGGCGGGACCAATCATTACTGAATACTGACAGGTGTTGGGATACGGAATGAACTTCCAGAAAGTGCTTAGCGAGGGATCGATGAAAACAAGAGACTCACTTCGCTCCGACGCCGGCAACTCACCTATAGACAAAAGCGCATTCACCAGCGCGTAACGCTTTGAGGATTGGAGCACCCGGCGGAGTACGGGGGCGTTATGGAGATTATCCAACTGGCCCGCGGCGACAGATCTCGCCGTACCACTCGCGGGGTGCAGGATCATGCGCTTCACGCTTCCGCCCAGGCTTGCTGCAGGCCTTATTCCCGCGACGTCCTGAATCTCTCGCCGCGTGTCGAGATTGGTCCTTACAAGTGCACGGGTCCAGTCAACCGCAGTGAATGCCATCGTCAGTGCGACACATAGCGCTGCGATCGTGACACCCAGCCGCTCAATTCGCATCGATCGAACTGTGGCCCAGCGGAAAGAAGGCAGCAGGTCGTGTTTCGCAAGTAACGCCATACCGAGACTGAGATTTCCGAGCAGCATCGCAAGCGCAAACCAGCGCTGAAAATCCGAGAAGTAGTAGGCATCTCCCCGGAGGTTGAAGACCAATCCCGGCAGCAAGCCCAGAATCGCAATCCCAAGGACAAGCTCTACGTCCACAATTTTGCGGGACGCAATGAGAGCGCGCACGTCAGGGATTGTGGATGCGCGTTCGCTCTTGAGCCTCAGGTATGTGTAAACCCAAGTCCAGGTGAGATGCAGAATGGGGAAAAGGGGCCACCACTGCAATGGGATCAACTCCCGCATGAAACTGAACGGCGTCACACCTTCATTGAGCCCAGACCATACGACTGTGCGATACACAATCAGCGCGAGGCCGCCACCGATAACCAGCGAAAGCAAATAGAGGAAACTTCGATACAGGCGGAAGCGCAGAATCACAAACACTCCCGAAGCCAGCAGCAACAGCATGATGGAAACTTTTACCATTCCGATCACGGCTATCATTGCCGGCAGGAACACCAGCACG
>JBKJPM010000322.1:0-7328 GCA_046595175.1 Gemmatimonadaceae bacterium | reverse complement strand
GTAGTGTATGAAAGCTTCTGGGATGCCACGGCGAATCTGGATCTCGCCGCGGCGGATACGCTTGCCGACGACAATGACCAGCGTCGTTTCAGCGTAGCAATGGCTGCAATGCTGATCGGAAACCTGGAAGGCGCCGAGCATCTTCTCGATAGTCTTGAGCGGAGTACTTCAAATGCTTTCGTAGCGACCGCTTCGCGGGTCATGCTGACGGCGGCCCTGCAGTATCAGGACAAGTGGGTAAGACTCGCCAACCTTCCCGCGGATACAATTGGCGTCGCGCACGCGCCACAGCAAAAGAACGCAGATGTTGAGGTGTGGGCACGCGCTTTCGAACGTGTAGCACGGCGAACCGTTTTCGTTCCCGCGCGCGAACAGATAATTCCGCTGAGTCTGTCACGTGTGGGAACTCCGGTAATTCCCGTGCGAATCAATGGAAAAGAATTTCTTTTCTGGCTCGACACCGGCGCAAGCATGAGCATCGTCTCCTCTACAGTTGCGAAGGCAGCCGGTGTGCGTGCGCTTGGCCGGGACACACTTTCAATTGCAACCGCGGCGGGTCAAGTCGCCGCAGTTCCCGCATTGATAGGCAGCGTTGATATCGGCCAGGTGCGGATCGGCAATGCGACGGCCATGATCGTGGATGAGTCGCTGATGCAGGTTCGCGACAGTCTCGGCACCTCGGATTCGGGCCAGCTCCGAATAGATGGAATTATCGGATGGGATACGATTCGAGAGCTCGACCTCACGATCAATTTTGGGGAGGGGGTCGCGACCATTCGTAAACCGGTGCGCCGCGCGATACCCCTGAACAGGTGGACACTTTTCTGGGCTGGCGTTCCGATTGTGAGGCTGCAGAGCGGACTGGGCCGAGCTGTCCATTTTGCGCTCGATACCGGTGCGCAGGAGACATTTGCCACTCAATGGCTTCTCGAGAAAGCACTCGTTCGAGTTGTGACCGTGCAGCGTAAACGCATTGGCGGTATGGGCCAGGACCTCAGTTACTCGGCGCAGCTGATTCCCCAGATTTCATTCGATTTGCCCGATCATACTCTTATCATGCGAAGAATGCTGGTGTATGCTCCGGCGTTCTGGACATTCGTCCACCTGGATGGAGTCCTTGGGAGCGACGTTGCACGAGCCGGAGTGATGAGGATTGACGCGACCAACCATCTTTTCGCAATTTCAAGAAGTTGATTTCAGCACGAACGCATTTTCACGAAATGGAACACTGGCTGATAACTCCGCGCGGCGAAGTACATCCGCTTCAGTTTGAAGAAGATTCACCTGGGCATCGTATACTCCGTCCGTCCTCCTACAGTAGGTGACATGCAATTGATCTCGGCATACAGGTCAGGTTTGGAATTCAGTCTCCGGCTTTCCTAGCCGTGGGAGTCTTCAATGACGGACTGCTGAAGGGAAAGCACGCGCTGGTTACGGGCGGCGGCAGCGGAATCAATCTCCGGATCGCAGAGCGATTGGCGGCTCAGGGCGCGAGTGTCTCGCTGATTGGACGGACAATCGAGAAGTTGAACGCCGCGGTCAGCTTGATAGAGGGGTCAGGAGGAAAGGCAGCCGGCTTTCCTGCCGATGTGCGCGAATACGATGTCCTCTCCGCTGCGATAGCGGCGGCTGCTGAAAAGTTCGACAAGATCGACATTGTCGTTTGCGGAGCAGCGGGAAATTTCCCGGCCCCTGCAATGGGAATGTCTGCCAACGGGTTCAAGGCGGTCATCGATATTGACCTGCTGGGGACGTTCAACACTGTGCGCGCTGCTTTTGAGCACATGCGGCGACCTGGTGCATCGGTCATCAACATTTCGGCAACGCAGGCCTTTACGCCGATGGCGTTTCAGGCGCACGTGTGCGCGGCAAAGGCTGGCGTGGACATGCTGACACGGACGCTTGCGATGGAGTGGGGTCCGCAGGGTGTCCGGGTCAATTCAATTGCTCCGGGCGCCGTGGATGAAACCGAAGGCATGAACCGCCTGGCTCCGACTCCGGAAATCCGGAAGATGGTCACCAAAGCGATTCCGCTTCGGCGCTTTGCGACGAAGGATGACATTGCGGACCTCGCGATTTTCCTGTGTTCGGACGCTGCACTGTACATCACAGGCGCAGTGATGGTCTGCGACGGCGGTCAGTCGCTCGGCGGATTTTCGCTCGACGGCATCGGCGCGGCTTCGCGCGAGAAGTAAGCGGCTCACAACCCCAAGAGACATTAAATGAAAGGACGCAGCACATTTCGAAGCATCGCTTCGATCGGAATCTTGTCCATGGCAGTCGCGGGTTCTACGGGTGCGCAGCAGGCAATCGATTCGACTTACTCGAGAATAATTCGCGAGCTGACGCCCACTGACCCTCGCTGGAAGTTCACTACGGAACTTGTCGAATCTCTTCCCGCATCCTCTACAGTTCCCACGCCGCTCAAGGTGCTTGGATACGTGCCGGGAACGCTCGGCAGGCTTTCTTACGTTGCAGACATCAACAAGTATTTTCGGACTGTAGCCGCTGCCGCACCCGGTCGCACAAAAGTCGTTTCGCTTGGGCTCAGTGACGAAGGTCGCGAAATGATTGCTCTCTTCGTTGCTGACGAGCAAACAATTTCGCGGTTGGAAGAATATCGTGGCAAGCTCAGACGGCTTGCAGATCCGCGGGGTCTCCAGGGCGCCGAGCGCTCGACACTGATAAAGGAAGCGAAGCCAATCTATTGGCTAAGTGGCTCAATCCACTCTCCTGAAACCGGAAGTCCGGAAATGTTGATGGAGCTGGCCTACCGGATGGTGGTGGACGAGTCTCCCATGATTCAGGGCATCAGGGCGAACGTGATAACCATGATCACGCCGGTGACGGAAGTGGATGGGCGAGATAGGCAGGTGGACGTCGCCAAACTGTCCCGTGCATTGAAGCTTGGAAACAGTGGAGTTCCGCTTGTTTACTGGGGGAAGTACACGGCGCACGACAACAATCGCGATGGCATGGTAATGTCGCAGAAACTGACCCAGAATTTTGTTCGGGGCTTTTTGCAGTGGAAGCCCGTTGTCGTGCATGACCTGCACGAGTCGGTGCCTTTTCTCTATACCAGCACTGGGACGGGGCCGTACAACGACGAGTACGACCCAATCGTAGTGGATGAGTGGCACACGCTCGCGTATCAGGAAATCACCGAGCTGACGCGCCGCGGATTGCCCGGCGTATGGACACACGGCTTTTATGATGGGTGGGCTCCGAACTATACGCTGCTCTCGGTAGCGAATCTTCACAACTCGATTGGGCGATTTTACGAGACGTACACCTCCAGCAATGCAGGGTGCGAAACAGTGCGCCTGCCGACGAGTGCGCTAGAGCGAACATGGGATCGTCCGAACCCGCCCGTAAATGGAGTTCGATGGTGCATTCGAAGCAACATCAACTACCAGCAGTCGGGAGTACTGGTAGCACTCAAGTATGTCGGTGATCACAAAGAGACATTTCTGGAGAATTACGTTGCAAAGGCTGAGCGCATGATCCAGCGCGGAAAGACATCAGCTCCATACGCCTTTGTCATTCCGCGCGCACAACGTCACGCAGCTGAGGCCGCAGACCTGGTGAATCTCTTCCGCGCGCAGGGGGCCGAGGTTCATGTCGCGGGATCGGATTTCCTGCTTGGTAGTGGGCAGGCAAAACCCGTTGAACCTGCGGTCAATCGCGAAACCGCCATGCAGGTTCCGGGCAACCCCGATCTGCTGCGCGTCACGCGGCGGGACTCCCTGCGGGAAGGACCTCCGGATAAAACAAGTCCGGGAATTTCGCGCGTCAAAGGATCGGTTTCAGTACACAAGGGTGACTGGATCGTTCGGCTCGACCAGCCATATTCCGCAACTGTCAGAACGCTGCTGGCAATTCAGAAATACAAAGCTGATGATCCGCCGCCGTATGATGATACCGGGTGGACGCTTGACGAGTTGAGGCATGTTGAAACGATCAAGGTTGCCGACTCCTCGATTCTGTCTCGGCCAATGACATTGCTTGGCGAGGACGTGCGCGTGACTGGCAGTGTTACCGGAAGCGGACCGACGATTCTTGTGAAGCACCTAGGCGACTGGAGGTCCGCTGTATTGCCGTGGAAAGTGGCACCTGCAAAGGTGAGCGTTGCTGAGACGGAATTCAGCAGTGATGGCGCGAACTATCCGGCTGGAACATTCATCATAGACGGGGCGACCGCAAAAACACGGGACGGAATTACAGCCGCCGGTTTGCAGGGAGCAAGCGCAAGTGGAGTTACGGTTCGGCGCCATACGATAGCACTGCCACGAATCGCCTTGATGCATTCGTGGCTGGAGACACAAAACGAAGGGTGGATACGCTTTGCATTTGACCAGATGGGAATTCCATATACGTACATCAGCGACCAGTCGCTTAGAGCGGCAACTTCGCTCGACAAGTTCGATGTGGTGATGTTCCCGCACGTGAGCGCGCAGGGGACCACGCTGATCACGGGCCGGCCAATGGTTGGCCCGGCAATCCCCTGGAAGAAATCCGCGCTGACCCCCAACCTCGATAAGTGGGACCAGACCGACGACATCCGTCCTGGCATGGGGCTGCAGGGTGCTGCAAATCTTCAGCGTTTTGTGGAGCGCGGCGGGCTGTTGATCACGACGGGCAATTCGAGCCGGCTACCCGTTGACGCCGGGTTCGCACGTTCTGTCACGATACCGACGACTACGAGACTTCAGGCGCGCGGAGGCGTGTATCGGGCACAGGTAGTCGAGAGTGCCAGCCCAATCATGTACGGGTATGACAAAACAAGTTTCCCGATTTATTTCAACCAGGCTCCGCTGATGACAGTGAGTGCCCGCGATACCACGCGTAGTGAAGGCGTGGATCAGGCTCTTGTGGACGAGCGCGAGAGAATGAGAGCAAAGGTCATCCTACGTTTCCACGAAAAAGCAGATTCTCTTCTCGTTTCGGGACTTCTTGCCGGCGGGGATGAAATGGCTGGGCGCGCAGCGGTTGTGGATGCTCCGGTTGGGTCCGGGCATGTGGTGATGTTCGGCATCAGGCCGATGTGGCGATGGGAGTCACAGGGAAGTTTCGCGATGGCGTTGAACGCGATCGCGAACTGGAAGTCGCTCAATTTCTAAAATTCGACCTGAGGACATAACAAAGAGAATCGCGCGTTTGGCGCTGACGGGTGCGTTGGTCACCATCGCTGCCGGGTATGCGTCGGCTTTCAAGACCGGTGGAGCGCCCGCGTGGGCTCCATGGCTTTTGGCTTTTGGAATCCCAATCGCACTTGTTGCCGTGATGGTGATGGGTGCGGCACGTGATCGCGGGGGGATCAAGAAGCTTGCGATTCCTTTCGCCTTTGTCGGGATCCTGTTAACACTGGGATTCTGTCTTGCTCTTGGACTGCCAGCTAATGAGTCAGCGCAGAGCAGCTTAATTCTCGGACTTCCGCTTCGCGCGGCGATCGTGATCTACGGAGTGGGCCTGATCCCGACCGTGGTGCTGCCGGTCGCCTATGCTCTGACATTTGAAACGCAGACGCTGAACGCCGAGGATCTGGAAAAAGTCCGCAAGCTGGGTGCTGCATACGCAAAGCGGAACGAAGTGGAAAAGGAAGGCGCGTGATCCCTGCGCTGCTCCAGGCTGCGCTTCCCCGAGTCTCGCACCCGAGTGTGATTGCTGTTGGCATTGTGTATTTCGTTGTAATTGTGGCGATCAGTGTTTGGGCTTCGCGCAGGACGAAAACGGCGAGCGACTTCTTCGTCGCAGGTCACGGAATTGGGCTGATCGCACTGACTGTCGCATCCGTCTCAACATCAGTGTCAGGGTTCGCATTCATCGGAGGTCCCGGACTGATCTACACCGTGGGACTCGGCGCGATGTTCATTGTGCTTCCGGCTTCGATTACGAATGTGATGGGAGCCTGGGTCCTGGCTAAGCGAATGCGGCTTCTTGGGGAAGCGCGCGGACTCATAACCGTTCCCGATGCAATCGGTGCGAGATACAGGTCTCCTGCTGCGCAGGGTCTTTCAGGCATCGCAATACTTGTTGGAATCATCGGATACATGGCAACAAACGCCCTCGCCATGGGAGTTGTGATCAACGCGATCTTCGGTGTCGGCCTGGGGTGGGGCATCTGGCTCGGAATGGGAGTCACGCTGGCTTATTCGGTGGCTGGTGGAATTCTAGCCGGGATTTACAACGACGTGTTTCAGGGAGCGCTGATGACGCTGGCCTCGGTGCTGGTATTCCTGTTCGTCCTGAAGGCCGGTGGCGGATTGGGGGAGATATCGCATACAATCCTTGCGACCGATCCGAAGTTTCTTGCGCCATGGGGAAAGCTCACGCCGCTCGCGGCACTTTCCTTTTTCTTCGTCTTCGGAATGGGATCGCTCGGACAGCCGCATGGTGTGCACAAGTATTACATGCTGCGCGATCCAATGCAGCTAAAATGGTATCCCCTGCTCAAGACTCTCGGGCTCATTCTTGTGTTGCTGCTTTACTTCGGGGTTGGCGTTGGAGTGAAGGCTTTTACTTCGAATGGACTGATGCCGGCACTGTCCGCGCCCGACCAGGCGACACCGGCACTCCTGCTCACGGTGACGCCGCTGATTCTTGCCGCTCTCGTTTTTTCCGGAGTGGCGGCAGCGACCATGAGTGCCGTGAACTCTTTCATCAATATCGGAGCCGCAGTAGTTACCCATGATCTGCCGATAGCAATTGGAAAGCGGGTGCGCAACGAGCTGGCCTGGGGACGCATCGCCACAGTATTCATCGCGATCGCGGCGGCGTTGATCGCACAGCATTCCGGAACGATGGTTGCATTCCTTGGAATTTTCGGGTGGGGCCTGTTCGCCTCGACGCTTGTCCCCGCTCTGGCCGTTGGCCTGAACTGGCAAGGCGCGACGCGGGCTGGAGCGATTTCCTCGATTCTCGCTGGACTTCTGATAACGTTGTCACTGGAAGTTTCCGCCTACTTCAAGGTATTTACGTTCCCGTCCGGGGTGACTGCGTCGGCCGTGTCGCTGGTGGTATCGATGCTAACATTTCTGCTGGTTTCGCGAATCACTCGCAGGGATGCGCCCGGCCAAATCGACGAGGACGTTCGCGTCATCATGGAGATGTGATGGACCCCTTTTAGTGGAAAGCGCGCTGGCTCTTACGGCACGAAATTCGAAAGGGAGGACGTATACTTGCCCGTCGTTACACGTTCCTGGAGTGAATGTGGCAGAACCAGTCGAACTCACAAGCGAACACGAGATCCAGGAGATGCTTGTGAAGTCCCGCGAGCAACCCGTACTCCTGTACAAGCACAGTGTCTCCTGTCCCATAAGCGGCTATGC
>JBKJPM010000228.1:0-6766 GCA_046595175.1 Gemmatimonadaceae bacterium | reverse complement strand
GATCGGGCTGATCGTACGACCGGACAGGCTTTCCATTCGCATTACCGACAAAGCCTATTTGCTTTCCGTCCGGGGAAACACTGATTGAGGAAATATCGCCGTCGATTCCCGCGACTTTCGTTATCGGGCCACCACTCGAGGCGACAGAAAAAATCTCTGCGCCAATTGTCTCGTAGTAGGGCTCGAAATGCCTGTCAGAAGTGAAATAGATGCGCGAGCCGTCGGGCGACCAGGATGGACTGCTCTCGTCGAACGTCCCAGACGTGATTTGCCTGGGAGTAGATAGCGCCATTCCAATAGTGGACGGAACTGTCCAGATGTGGCTGTGTGAATCAACGTTTGTATAGCCGGCGCCGTTCCAGCGGTATTGAGCGCGGGTAATGACACGGACATCGCTTTTGTACTCTTTTCGCAGCGTGTCAGCTTTCCTGGCAGAATCCTTTGCACCGGTTGAATCGGGAGCGGGCGAAGACAGAAATGCGATCGTTTTTCCATTCGGAGACCATGTCGGCGACGAGGCGCCTTCGGACATCTCAGTAAGCGCACGCGCTTCCCCACCCGCCATGGAGATCACGAAGATCTGGGCTGGTTTGGACTTCCCATCCACGGGAGCGGGCGTCCGCACAAATGCAACGTCGCCACCATCGGGTGACCAGCGGGGAGCGCTGTCATTCTTTCCCGACGTCAATGGGCGAGGGAGAGCGCTGCCGTCAGAGGGAACTATGTAAATGGCTGTTTCATATCGCGTCTTGTCGGGTGCGACACTGACGCGAACAAAAAGCACCTTGGAACCATCAGGCGAAATCCGGGGATCTGCTGCCCATGCAAAGCTGAAAAGGTCTGTCTGTGTTATAGGGCGTCTTGCCTGTCCCGCGACGATTGACGGAAGGAAAAATAGCACGGGCAGCGCAAATAACTTCCAGATACGACTCTTGCTCGACGTCATTCGATTCCCAGTGAGATGTTCATCTTCCCCGCGCCACAACAGGCCAGCGCTTCGCAATCCTTTCTCCGCGGACTCCAACCAGCTCGTCGAAGAGATGCACTACAACGCAAACATGGTTTGGAATGATGCGGACTCGCTCTCCAACCTGTGGCTTCCAGTCGGATTTCTGCAGATCGAGAATCCCATGCTCTTCCGACATTCCTTTCACTACAACTTCCGGATGTTCCAGCACAGATCCGAAACCTTCACCTTCAACGCCACGAACGGGCTCGCGCCCGAGAGATTTCGTTCCAGCGTCAACCACTGCCTGGCCTTCAACCGCTGTACTGACAACGGTTGTAAGCACTGTCAGTGCACAATCGCTCCAGTCACAAGCCCCAAGGATCGCGGTCGTGCGATCGTTGAAAACATAGGTGCCAGGACGAATCTCCGTCATGCCGCGAATCTGATGCGACCTCCACACAGTCGGCGTCGACCCTCCGCTCACGACCGGGTGCCGCACACCGAAATTATCCATTACCTCCAACGCCTCTTCAAGCCGCGTGGAAAGCATTTCGAGTGAAGGTCCCTGATCAGCAACGCTTTCACGTATGTGCCCGGGATAAAATGCGATTCCCGAATACTCAAGCGATGGAGTCTGCGTAACGAGCATTGCAAGCTCCGCTGCCTGCTCGGCCGATGAAATTCCGACGCGATGCATCCCAAGATCGAGCTCCACATAAACGCCGATCGTGCGGCCGGCTGTTCGGGCGGCTGCAGCGAGATCCATGAGTGCAATCTCGGAATCAAGCGAGACCGTCACATCCACTTCCCTTGGAATGGATGCAACGCGGCGAGCCTTGCTTTCCCCGACCGCAGGAAATCCGAGCAGAATGTCGTTGCAAACAGTGCTCATGGCTTCTGCTTCCCGGGGTGTCGCGCACGTTACACCGATCGCGCCGCGACTGACCTGCTCTGCCGCAATCCAGGGACTCTTGTGTGTCTTCGTATGCGGACGAAGATTCAGTCCATGCTTGGCCGTGTAGGCGGACATCCTATCAAGGTTGCGCTCCATAACATCCATATCCACGACCGGAATCGGTGTCTCCGCTTCCTCGTAGATCACATTGCTCACTGCCGGGTGACCAGGGCCGTGGCTACGTCACCGACAATCTTCAGCGACTCGGCGCTGATCTTGTCCATCGTGTCCGTGATGCGGTGATGGTATGGATAGGTGTAGTCGATCACATCGATTACGTGCAGGCCCGCACGAATAAGCGGAATGTGATCGTCCGTAATGGCGTCGCGCATCATCTCGGGAACGAAATACTTCTGATAACCGAGACCCTCGGCCACACCCCAGACCCGCTTTACAATTTCCGGGGCGGCAGAGACAGAATTCGGTTCCTGCTGGATTCGTAAATCCTTGTCACCGATCATGTCGAACAGAACTCCGTAAATCGGCTTGTAGTTCTTTACTTTTACGTCTGCCGCGAAGAACATCGAGCCGACGAGGACGTCCGTCATTTCACCGAAGTCACCGTAGTCTTCTCCGTCAACAAAGAGGAGATCCACCCCTACGGTTGGCGGAGTTTTTTTGAGGACATCGCCAAGCGCGATAAAAAGCCCAACGCCGGCAGCGCCATCGTTGGCGCCCGGGACAGCCATCTGTCGCTCACCCAAATTTTCGGATTCGTCGGCAACAGGGCGGGAATCCCAATGAGTGACGTACAAAACTCGTTCTGCAAGCTCCGGCCTGAACTGCGCAAATATGTTGCGCAGTGGAAGCTGCTTGCCGTTGACCGTTGTATGCGTCCACTTCTGGACAATTACTGTATCAGCACGCTCGCGCATGCGCGCCTCGATCCAGTCCCCGGCTTTCTGAGCGTTGGCAGTGCCCGGAACACGTGGTCCGAAGCTGACCTGCGCACGCGCGTATTCGAGTGCGGCCTGACCGTTGAAGTCCGTCTTCGGCTGCGCCTCGTCGCGGCAGCCAAAGACAACAAGAATCAGTGCAAGCAATGTTCGCCGCATTATTTCAGCTCCCCGCCAAAGAATTGCAGATGCATCACCGCGCTAAGAACGGTTTGGATAAAGTTACGGTTCAAGTTCCTGTCGAAGCTGACAAGCCGTGAAACTACCAGGCTCGACGAAAGATTTTCAGAAACGTCCGTGTCCGCGCTGAAACTGAACGAGCGGCGTCCATTGTCGCTCAGCCTGCTGCGCAGAGTTTGCGCGAGCGGATTGAGGATAAAGTTATCCCCATGCGTTGCCTGATAGCTCAGCCGGGTGCGCAGATCTCCCGGCATGTTCCATTGACTGGGAAGCCTGAAGGGCTTGGCGATATCAGCGCTCCAGTCAGCAGTGGTTCCGTTGGTCGCCATTCCCGGCCGGGATTCGCGGCGCTCATTGAGAGAGTATCCGAACGTGGATGAGAAAGGGCGGTCGCCAGCCCATACTATAGTAGTGTTGAGCGGATAACTCCGGACGAGCGAGGTTCCCCGGTCCACAAGATCGGGCGAAACGGCGCCTTCCGCCGATGCAAACGGTGGCGCGGTGTTGTACTGCCGCGTTTCGACAAAGCGCGCGCTGGAAGAGATGCTGCTTATGACATTGGTGAGCGTGCCCGGCTTGGTTGACCACCGGAGGCTCAGGTCGGGAAACATCACCTGGGTACCGTCGAAAATGGATGCCGAGCTTTCGTATCTGCGCGTCCAGTTACGGGTATTGATTCGCTGGTAACGGTTTGAGAACACAGCGCCAGCGGGAAGATTGATTGTATTGTTCGCCGAGATCTGCGTGACTACGCCTGTACTTGTTGCTTCACGGCCGGAAATATTCCTGAAAAGACTCGTACCGCCAAATGCGAGCTGATAGCTGATTGGCGGCGTCACGGGTGTTCCGTCAAAGACAGAGATGAGACTGCGATTGAGGTTGAAGTCGATCGGTTGAAAACCCCGCAGGAGATGGTGCAGCCGGCTCGCGGTATCCATGGACTTGAGGGCTCGCGGAATATCGAACGTGACACCTGCTGTGGACGTCTGCGAATTGCCGAGTCTCCGCGGCAGGCGGAAGGCTCCTGCCGAACCGTTCAGGCGGAGGTAACTGGGCGTGTTAGGATCGCGCAGCATATTGTACGAAGACCCGAAGTCGAAGCGGGGACGTATCCAGAAAGAAAGTGCCGGTGTGTAATTGAACCCGGCCTGCATAGCGCGCTCTCGCTCGATACCGGCTTCAGCGCCGAGCAGCCGGTCGCGGCCCCTGTCAGACGCCTCGATGATACCGAGTGTGGATTCCGTTCCGTAGTTTCGAAGATCACGCACCGAAGTTATGTCCCAGCGAAGAGCGGCCGACTTAAAAGGTTTGAGCACAAAGCTTCCGCCGTTACGCCAGCTTCGGGATAGACCGGTTACGATGCGAGAAACATCATCAACGGCGTCAGCCGGCTTGAGGAATGAAACGCGGTTATCGCTTGCCGCGACATAAACACTGGTAAGGTGCAGCTCGATTGGAGCCCAGCGCGACAGACTTGGCATAATGGCGCGCGACAGGTTGTAATCAAGGCCCACCGTAACATTGTCAGCGCGCCCGTTTTCGTACTCCGAGCGCGCGTGTCCCGAGGTAAACGTGCTATTGAGCGCCAGGTTATTCACGATAGGCGCGTACCATCTGCCTGCCGCTGGTGTGCTGCGTCTAACACTCAGCGTGACAGATGTTGCAGAGACCTTTGGAGTTCGGAGGCCGTGAACAATATCCGCGGCGATGTCCGACTGCGAAACGAAGAGCGGATCGCTGGCGGACGACGCGTGGTTTACAGTAAACGGTATAGATAATCCGAATCGCTTGGGGAGAAGTTTCTCCAGATGGAATGCCGACGTGAAGTTGAAGCTGTTGTCGGTCAGGAATGTGGGCTGTTCTGCCAGCTGTCTGAAGTGAGGGTCGCGCCTCACCATGTTGAGCCGGACGTCAGCAAAATCACTTGCGATCACCGTAAGCCCCACCTGCCCTGCGAAGCCGGCCTGATCAACGACTCCCCCAAGACGAATGTCATCCACCCAGAGCTCGAGAGTATCGGAGGGCGCGATGGGACGCGGGCCAGCTCCCGTCTGCACGCGCACCATGCCAACCGCGAGCTCCTGTACGCCCGCAAGATTTGGCGGCGCACTTCCGGGGTCAATAGTGTAAACGACGTATCCGTCTGCGCACGCCGCGAAGCGGCGTGCAGTCAGGCGACCAGGAGGCAGCGGCGTATTGGCAATCAGCACCGAGTCCAGGCCTGTGCAGGTATTCGGATCGGTGTTCCGTAGATACGCGTTCTGTACCTGTGCGCGAAGATTATACAGCTTCTGGAAGTCCACACGCACCTCAGGATCCCACGCCAGCTTTGTATCACCGACTACCAATGGCGTGCGATACATGTAAAAGTTGTTGGCGTCACGTCCAATTTTTACATAGAACTGCAGCTCACCGTTTTGTCCCCAGCCATTTCGGATTCCGCGAGCCCAGAGCCGAAGCTCACTGTACGCCATGAAATTCCGCTCGCCCTCAGGAAATCGGTAATACGCTTCCGCGCGTTCGAATCGCTGCAACTGCGCAGCTGTAAGACGTAGCGACCGTTCATTCACCTGAATGCGGCCGGCCTCGAAGCTGCTCTTTTGATCGGGTGCGTCCACTACCCCGGGAGGCGACTCGTAGCTGACGCCATTGGTGAGATTTCTATCCTGAGTTCCGATCACGCCAGCTTGAACAAAGCCAGACGCTGCCTCCTCTCCCGCGATTCCCTTTACTGCAGTTGACAATCGCTTGAGCCAGGGAGCGCCGGTGAGTCTCAATCGAGCCAGTGCAACACGCCCAAACTCCTGCTCTCCGAGCCCTGCTCCGGAGATCATTGTTATCCGCAACGCGCGAGTCCTGCGACGGAGTGGGCTGCCGAGGGAATCATCAGGAGACTGGAACGGAACGCGAAAGAGCACCCAGCAAACACTGTCAGGCTGCGTCGGAAATTGAGTGACTGGTGCCGCTGAACATTTGCCAATGCGCGTGTACTTCGCAGGATCAGCGAGATTGATCACGTAGCGGTCCAGCTGTTCCTGCTCGCGCTCGCCGCTCGTAAGATTCAGGACACCGTCGCCGTCAATGTCTTCATCGTCCAGGTGGTTGTTTCCGATGGTGCAGTCGGTGTTCGCATCCCCGAGGACCTGCACTGCACGATAGCCCCCGCGACAGGTTGGCCAGGCACTTTGGGTAGACACTAGACGACCCTGCGGCCCATCGTTGATAATCCTGATCGAAGTGACAACATCGCCGGGAAGCCCGCGGTCATTTATCCCCGCATTGAAGGTGCGCGAGAACTGGTCGCGCTCAGTATCCAGCTGATCGTACCGCTGCAGTGATTTTCCCAGGTAGGTAGTGTCCTGCGTTCGCAGATCGTTCGTTCCCGGAGCGGGAACCCTTTGTTTTGTATAGAGCGTATCAGGGCCGTAGGCGACAGTGTTTTCAGAGACGTCGCCGAAGTCGAAAACAAGAACCGGGTTCTTGTCCCGCTTTCCGGAGACACTTATCTGCGCCCAGAATTCAAGATTTTCCGCGCGCGACAGGTCTGTTCCCGACGGACTGAGTACGGTTCGAATCGAGCGCCAGCGCCGGCCCGTGGGAGCATTGGGGATTCGCCACCTAAATGTGCGCGAAACAGAGTCGCGAATTCCGCCGACGCTGAGTGGATAGAGCGTCATCCAGAGCAGCTGCTCCGGGCCCGAGACACCTGCCGCGATCAAACTCGTAAGCGGGTCGATCTGCTCGATGGAGTAACGCACCGGCCGTTCGTTGGCGTCAAGACCATTG
>JBKJPM010000197.1:0-2994 GCA_046595175.1 Gemmatimonadaceae bacterium | reverse complement strand
AAAGGGACGAAACAGAGCGCGACTTTGCGCTTCACGCCGGTGTCGTTCTACGCGCTCCTGAGTGTCCAGCCCGACAGTGATCGCAGCATACGCAATGAGCGCGACCATGCCAGTGATCACGAGAGCGAGCATTAGCTCGAGAAGCGTGAAGCCGCCGCGCCGAACAGGCCTTCTCGTCATCAGTGGGCCGCTGCCAAACGGTGAATTTCGAACACTCTTCCGCCTTCAAGCGTCACAATAACGCGAAGCTCGTCAACGTGACGCGCATAAGGCGCGCGCTCCAGGCGCCGCGACAGTCCCGCCTTGTTCGATGAAGAAACAGGGAGGCCGAGTTTGGCGAGCTCCATACCCTCTTCGCCATACGCAACCGCTGAGCTCCACTCCCGTGCGACTCCGGGCAGTCGCGCATTGATCTCAAAGAGATTCAGAAATCCAATGGCCGCAAGGCTTACCACCACTAACGCCACAACCGACTCGAGAAGCGTCACTTCGCTCGCACCGGGACAATGCTGCAGGTGAACGGATCCAGCCGAACCGCTCCACCCGACTTCTCGGCGATACAAATGCCGAGAGGCGAAATGCGAATTTGGCTCGAACCCGTCTGCAAAATCACACTCTGCCCCCGGCGTGTGGCAGCTCGGCGCGCATCGGAAAGGCGGCTTGCCAGCACATCGTCAGGGCCCGGTTTTTTGACAATCAGCGAGGGACCGACGAGCGCGAGTGTAACGCTCAGAATCGCAAGCGTTACTACGACCTCAAAGAGCGTGAGCCCTGCGTTCGATCCGAATGCGCGACGAAACAGACCTGAACATCCTTTTAGAGTGGAGAACTACAATGGCAGTGACGACGGACATTGTCCATTGTCACTTCCAATGACGCTGCCTACGCACCTTCCCGAAGTGTCTCCGCGTAGGCATCCGTAGGCGGACACGAGCAAATCAGGTTTCGATCACCGTAGGCGCTTTCCACACGACCGACCGCCGGCCAGAACTTGTAATCACGCGTCCACTCGGCCGGAAACGCCGCCTTTTCACGTGAGTACGCATGCGTCCATGCGTCCGACGTAACAGCACGTAGTGTGTGCGGAGCGTTCTTAAGCACGTTGTCCTGACGATCCGCAATTCCCATCTCGATCTCACGAATCTCTTCCCGAATCGAGATCATCGCATCGCAGAAGCGATCCAGCTCCGACTTCGGCTCACTCTCGGTGGGCTCGATCATGAGAGTTCCGGCGACCGGAAATGAAACCGTGGGAGCGTGGAAGCCATAGTCCATCAACCGCTTTGCGATGTCCTCCACTTCAACGCCGCTGGCGCCCTTCACGACCCGCGTGTCCAGGATGCACTCGTGCGCGACTGTTCCCTTCATGCCGCGATACAGAACCGGGAAAGAACTCTCCAGTCTTTTTGCTATGTAATTCGCGTTCAGAATCGCAATCCTTGTAGCGTATTCGAGCCCATCGCCGCCCATCATCCGAATGTATGCGTATGAGATCGGAAGGATGCTCGAGCTTCCCCACGGCGCTGCCGAAACCGCACCGACTTCATTTTCGCCGCGATTCGCAGCGAGTGGATTTCCGGGAAGAAATGGAGCGAGCTGAGACGCAACGCCGATGGGACCCATTCCAGGCCCACCACCACCATGCGGAATGCAGAACGTCTTGTGAAGATTGAGGTGACAAACGTCAGCGCCGATATCGGCGGGACGGCAGAGCCCGACCATGGCGTTCATGTTCGCACCGTCCATGTACACCTGGCCGCCAAACTGGTGAACGATGTCACACACTTCACGAATTCCCTCTTCAAACACGCCGTGCGTTGAGGGATACGTGACCATCAACGCCGCAAGCTTGCCTGCGTGCTGCTCTGCCTTTGCGCGGAGGTCCAGAATGTCGATGTTTCCACTCAGATCAGTCCCCACTACGATCACACGCATGCCGGCCATCACCGCGCTAGCGGGATTGGTTCCGTGCGCCGACTGTGGCGTTAGGCAGACATCCCTATGCGTGTCGCCGCGCGAGTGGTGATAACCCTTGATTGCAAGCAGCCCGGCGTACTCACCCTGCGACCCTGCGTTCGGCTGCAGGGAGACAGCGGCGAAACCTGTAATTTCTGCCAGCGCACTCTCCAGCCCCCTGAACAGGTCGTGATACCCCTCCGTCTGCTCGCTCGGTGCGTACGGATGGAGCTGGTTGAATCCCGGCCACGTGATAGGCATCATCTCCGCGGTTGCGTTCAGCTTCATTGTGCAGGAACCGAGCGGGATCATGGAGTGGATCAGTGAAAGATCGCGGGACTGCAAACGATTCATATAGCGCAGCATCTCCGTCTCGGAGTGGTGCGCGCTAAACACAGGATGTGTAAGGAACGGACTCGTTCTCTTGAAACGCTCATCGTAGCGCGAGTCAGCACCGGTCAGCAGATCCTCAGTGGACCCGATCGCGGCGCCATCCTTCGCAAAGACGCCGAGTATAGCTTCGACATCTTTTTCGGCCGTCGTCTCATCGAGTGCGATGGCGAGCGAAGATCTGCCCAGTAAGCGGAAATTGATCCCAATCTTCTGCGCGCGCTTGAGCAGCTCGGCAGAATCGCGGTTACCGGTTTCCACGCGAACGGTATCGAAAAAGTCGTCATAAGCGATTTCGTAGCCAAGTTTCCGAACTCCTTCGGCAAGCGCGACTGCAAGCTGGTGGATGCGCGTTGCAATTCGCCGCAACCCGTCTGGTCCGTGATATACCGCGTACATGCTGGCAACTACTGCAAGCAGAACCTGGGCGGTGCACACATTACTCGTCGCCTTCTCTCGCCGAATGTGCTGTTCCCGCGTCTGCAGAGCCATGCGCAACGCCGGGCGCCCCGCGGAGTCACGCGAAACTCCGATGATTCTTCCCGGGATCTGACGCTTGAATTCATCGCGGGTGGCAAAGAACGCTGCGTGCGGGCCACCGAATCCGAGCGGAACACCGAAGCGCTGACTGTTTCCAACCACGATGTC
>JBKJPM010000048.1:0-15002 GCA_046595175.1 Gemmatimonadaceae bacterium | reverse complement strand
TGGATCCAAATCGCATCACGCTGAGAATCCAGCCAGAGGAGGGAATCCATATCGGTTTCGCGGCCAAGCGGCCGGGTAGCGAACTGCGGTCCATTGGTGTCGACGCTGACTTCTCATACGCCAGGAGCTTTTCCGGAAAAGTGCCGAGCGCGTACGCCACGCTGTTGCTGGACGTCATGAATGGCGACCCGACCAGGTTCACGCGTCGCGACGAGGTGGAAGCCGAGTGGCGAATCATCACGCCCATCGAGGAAGCATGGGCTGAGCTGCGCTCACTCAAGTTTCCGAATTATGCTGGGGGGAGTGATGGACCAGTAGAGGCAAACTCCGTCCCGGAAAGCGCCGGGCACACATGGGGCGCATGTCTGGCAGCACACTACTGAATGCGCGCCGCTCCGCACCTCACAACAACTTGACAGGATGATGCAGCCACAACTCGACGCGAGCCTGCTGGTTTTTGGTGAGGCAAGGCTAGACACTTTGCAGCACCATGCGTTCGAATATTTTCTGAAAGAGACCAACCCTGCAAACGGACTCGTGGCAGACAAATCGCAGCCTGGCTCTCCCGCCAGCATCGCGGCCGTTGGCTTCGCGCTCGCCGTCTATCCCGTCGGAGTGAGCCGTGCGTGGATGACGCGCGCGGACGCAATCACGCGCACGCTGGCTCTGTTGCGGTTTTTCTGGACAAGCCGGCAGGGACCGGAACCTGACGCCACAGGACACAAGGGTTTTTATTATCACTTTCTCGACATGAGTACGGGTCGCCGCGCCGGCTTCTCTGAATTGTCAACCGTCGATACCAGCTTTCTGCTTGCGGGCATGCTTGCCGCCGCGGTTTTTTTCGATCAGGATAGTGCGGAAGAGCAGGAGATCCGCACGCTGGCCGACGCGCTATATCGCCGCGTCGACTGGCCGTGGGCATGCAATGCCGGAGCAACGGTGACTCACGGCTGGACACCAGAGAATGGCTTTCTCCCATACCGATGGGAAGGCTACGACGAGGCCGTTCTGCTGTATCTCCTCGCTCTAGGATCGCCGACACATCCGTTGCCTCCGGAAAGTTACGTGGCGTGGGCTTCCACCTACAAATGGAAGGAAGTTTACGGGTACGAGTTTATTTATGGCGGCTCGCTCTTCATCCACCAGTACTCCCACATCTGGGTGGACTTCCGCGGAATACAGGATGCTTATGCGCGCGACAAGGGCATCGATTATTGCGAGAACAGTCGCCGCGCCACCTATGTGCAGCGCGAGTACGCAATTCGAAATCCCATGGGATTCACAGGGTATGGCAAGAATTGCTGGGGTCTGACGGCTAGCGACGGGCCCGGCGACCTAACGCGAAAAATCGCGGGAATAGACCGCACATTCTTTGACTATGTTGCGCGCGGAGTTCCATATGGTCCAGACGATGGGACCTTCGCGCCATGGGCGGTAGTCGGGTCGCTGCCCTTCGTGCCGGAGATCGTGCTACCTGCTGTGCGGCACCTTCAGGATGAGTATCCGCAGCTTGTTGGTGACTACTGCTTTCGATGCAGCGCAAATCTCACCTTCGTGAATGAGCCCGATGGCACTGTTGGATGGGTTTCGCCATATCACTTCGGGATCAACCTGGGGCCGGTAGTGTTGATGTGCGAGAACTATCGGTCGGAGTTGCTCTGGCGGCTGATGCGCGCGAGTCCGTACGTCGTCACCGGTTTGCGAAGGGCGGGATTTGTGAACGGCTGGCTGTGATCGCCGGAAATGATTACGACAGCCTGATCACACAAGCGGCGGAAACGCATGCTGCCCAATGCTCCCATCGCATTCGCCGATGGGTGGCATGGGGAGCTGCCATAGTGGTGGTCGCGAGCGTGCTCGCCGGTTTTGCGCTTGTGGGACTGCCGCATGTCTTCCGAAATCCCGTCGTGCGTAGTGTCCTAACCGAATCAAGAGGAGCTACTCTCGGCGGATGGAGCCGTTACGAAACACTCCTGGCGGCCGGTGTGCGCATATACGAATACCAACCCACGACCATTCACGCCAAGACGCTGGGGCGACGGGAAATGGTCCGTTATCGCTACGCTGAACTTTGACAACCGATCTCTCGCCTATAACAACGGGGTCGCGCTCATGGTGCGCGATGCGACGCTCGGGACAGCGATGGACTCACTCTTTCTCGCCGACATCAAGTTCGCCGAAGAAATCCGGTTCGATGAGTTTCGCCGCCGACCATGGACGACGCGCATTCCGGAGCGCGCGGCGAATGTCGTCGCTGGTTTGTTATAATGTCTGATTACGTCAATCATCCAGGCATCGCGCCCGACAAACTGCGATAACGGGGACAGAGCATGCGCACTACCCTGGATCTGAACTCACGAGCCGGCCAACCCGCTGATCCTGCGACGATGGTCAACCTGCCGCAGCTCATGACCGCTTACGCGAGACATCCCGACCCTGGCGTGCTGAAAGAACGGGTAGCGTTCGTCACTTCGGGCCATCGAGTCCGCTCCTTGTCCGTGGTCAAATCTGCCACATAAGCTGAGGCGATAGGCAGTCCCGCCGATGATATTACTCCACCCACGATGCGCCGCGTACAGCAGCCAGAGCGAATTAGCGAGGCCGAAGAGCACCTGCGCAATTGCGTACCCGGCTATACCAATGATGATCATAGGCCGCCGGCCGATGCGGTCCGACCATCGCCCCCAGAAGGGAGCGAAGAACAGCTGAAGATTGGATGAGGGCCCAGCCGCGCGGATGGATGAAGGGAACGTCTCCCGAGCCTGATCGTCAGGCAGAAAAGCGCACCCAACCCACGGCTGGCCTTCAGGAACGTCTCCTATAATTGTCATAGACGCTGTCGTCGGATACAGGGGATGCGTCGCCGCACGCCACCGTGAGACAAACGATGTACCAGAAAATTCTCGTACCACTGGACGGCTCACCGCTGAGCGAGACTGCGCTCGGAATTGCGTTGCCACTTGCCCACCGACACGACGCCAGCGTCGAAATTCTGCACGTCCACGCAACACCGGTCCTCGCCGGTGTTGCGCGAAAGTACGACACGCGACTCGATGCAGAGTTGCGAGACGCGATGAATTCGGATCAGAGCGCTCTCGCAGGCCGTTCTACATTGGAATCTGGCGTACCGGTTTCAGCAGTCTTTCTCGAAGGTGACGTAATCTCCACCATTGCCGAGTACGCAGAGCGATCGTCGCCGGATATCGCCGTCATGACTACGCACGGCCGCAGCGGATTGAGCAAGCTGTGGCTTGGAAGCGTTACCGACGCCATTGTGCGGAAATTAAAAATTCCCGTTCTGGTCGTGCCCGGCACCGCACAAAATCATGTAACCGATTTCAGTCCGGTCATGGCTTCCCTCAACGCTTCTGCCAAAAGTTCGGCGAACACTGCACAGTTTGTCGCCGCGGAAAACGCGCTCAATGAAGTCAAACGCGATGCTTTGGGCGCTGGAGATGCAGCGATGTTCCCGCGCGTGCTCGTGCCGCTCGACGGATCTGCGGACGCTGAAGCGGTATTGGCCGCCGTGTCGGCACTCGTCACGCCGCATGAAGTAACGATTGCGCTTCTCTGTGTTGTGGTACCACCGGTGTTCATGGATGCCGATCTGGATATCGGCGGAGGTACGCTGGCCCCAAATATGTCCACGAGTGCCGCTTCGGAAGCGGAAGCTGTCGCATATCTTGCCGATGTCTCAGAATCGCTGCGCGTGGTAGGCGTGAATGCAACGGCGCATGTTGTCGTTCATCAGAATGCTGCCTCGGCCATACTTCATTTTGCAGCTGCAAGTCCTTTCGACTCCGGCAACGCATTCGATTTGATCGCTCTGGCACCCAACGAGCGATCAACGGCAGATCGTCTGTTGTTGGGAAGTGTGACGGATAAGGTTTTGCGTGCCTCAACGATCCCTGTTTTGTTACATCATCACGCCTATCGCGGCGGATGAAGACTCCGTTAGTGCTCGCGAGGGCTCCATGACGTAGGCGGCGAACCTGATGCTCGACGAGCCGACGTTCATCGCCAGGACATGTGGTGTCTCTTGTTCCGCTGAATGCTTCCAGATCTCTCTCTACAGTGTTGTGTCCAGCCAATCAAACAGCACCTGGTGCAGCAGTGTCATATTCCCAATCTGGCAGTGTTCCTCCGCGCCTTCTTCTTCCGTGAATACCCGCACCGTGTTGGGTGCCTTCAACGCTGCGGTGAGCATATCAAGCTGCTCCCGGGGCGCAAAGTGATCGTTGGCGCCGTGCAAGATCAGCGTCGGCTGCTGGATCGATCCTGCCGTTTCCCTGAGCGAATAGCGCCGCATTTCGCGTATCAGTTCGACTGGGTTCTGCACTCCAAGCACCCACATCCCCGTTGCGACCGACCAACGTAGTTCGCTGCTAAAGCGCGCGGCGACATTGAGGACTGCCTGGAGCCCACCCGGCGACTTCCATCTGCTCAGGAGAGCGAGGGCCGGTTTGGTCTTGCTCTGCGTCGCCCAGAAATCGAACATGACGCCGTGGATGATCAACGCCTTGATGCGAGGTTCGAACGCCGCCGCCCGAGCCGCGTAGTAGCCGCCCAGGCTCGTTCCCATCAGGGCGATGCGCTCGCGATCCACGTCCGGACGCGTCAGCAAATAGTCCACCGCCGCGCGCACGGGCACTTCATAGTCAGGACGCGCGGGGAGGTGATGCACGCGCAGTGGCTCTCCCTGTCCGGGTCCATCGAACGTGAGGACGTTGTAGCCTCGCTTCAGCGCTGCCGCAGCCGCAAAGAAATACAACTCCTCGCCCGTCGAATCGAACCCGCCGATCGAAACCAGCGTGCGCCGTGGCACCCCCGAATCGTCCACGCGATAGAGGTAGCCTGGTAGCGTTGTCCCCTCGTACGGAATACAAACTCGCTCGACAAGGATCTCGGCAAGTTCAAGAAACCGCCGGAAGGTTGTGCGACTCTTCTCGAATGTTGGCAGGCGGCGCGCATCGTCGGGCGCAAGGAAGAACTCTGCGGTGCGATAGTAATTGCTCGCCCGCAAGAAACACTGTGCGGCGCTGACGCGGTGCCCTCCCTCGAGCGCCCGACCGGCAAGCTCCTCGATCCGCGCTGCCGTGCGCTGCCATTCGACGTGCCAGCTTTCAAAATCGGCTTCGCGAATCTGCTTTGCCGTGGCCAGCACTTCGCCGATCTCCGAACCGCCGTACAGTCCGTAGCTCGCTGTACGCAGTAGTTCAAACGAGAATGTTTGATCCTTGAAATGCAGCTTCATGTCGTGAGCTCGTTCACGCCGGGATTGCCGGGGCCATGCGCGAGTCGCATCTACGGTGCACTCTTTGGCCGGGCACTCTTGATCCCGCGAGGTTCGTGCGCTTGAGCAGCGGCGCGTCGATTGCCATGACTCCCGAGCTGGCCGACATCGACAGCGCCGCAATCTCGGGTGCCCACCACAGGTTTTGGTGCATCGTGCGCAAGGTGGAGCGAGATTGCTCGGTGGCCGCCCACGATCCCGACTTTCTTGACCGTGCGAGAGTTTTGACTTGACGTTTGCGTCCGGTGATCACTGAAGGTCATAGCTCAACAATGCCAGCCGTACCGAGAGAGCACATGGCGCCGGGGCCGTTGGATTTCAGCAGCAGCCGGTTTAACGAGAGGACAGCGCTGCTTTGCGAGAATCGAATGCGTTGTACATCCAGCCAGCCGCGGCGGCAAAGGCGCCTATAAATGCGCTGAAGACCAGTAATCCTGCCACGAATCCTCCGAGAGAGATCGGACGAGCGAGACTTGTAATGTCGATGTGGAACACCCAACTGAAAACTCCGGATGCTAATCCCGGCGCAAGCGCGACGAAGATGGAGCAAACGACAAATATTGAAGCCGCGGCAAGGGCCGAAGCAGTTCCAAGAGCGCGCGTATTGATTCCCATAAAATCTCCTCGGCGACGGTTTGTCATGCGTACTGGAGCATAGATAGTGAGAGGAGCTGGCGTAGTCAGCATTACGCCAGTATTCCTCATGCAGAAGTACTACGCCAAGTAGGGGTTTTCCCCATCGGAAGGTATTGACGTTTCCCGGTGGGCTGCACGCGCAATCTCGAGCTCTTCATCAGTTGGGATCACCCATATTTGGACCGGACTGCTGTCAGCGCTTATCCGAGTCGAGATTCTTGCTGTTGCAGACCGGTTCCGCTCGTCAACGAGAGCAACTCCGAGGTAGCCGAGCCTCCGGCAAATGCGACTGCGCATGGAATATGAATGTTCTCCAATGCCGCCAGTGAAGGCGATCGCATCCAGTCCCTCAAGAGCCGCGCTAAAAGCTCCTATGTACTTGGCAGCGCGGTAGGCAAATATCTCCAGCGCCAGTTCCGCGCGTTTGTTGCCATTGTACCGCCGCCTCCTCCAGGAGCGCGTGCCCATTACCAATCCTTCCATTGGGGTAAGGCCCATGCTGGTATCGATGCTTCGACCATCGCGCACCGCGCACACACTCGCGCCACTTCCCAAATGACAGGTAATGACTCTCGTTCCGCTCGCGCCGCACCCCAGCTTTTCGATTAGCAGTCTTGACACGTAAGAGTGCGAGCTCGCGCAGCATCGGATTGTCGTACAGATAGATCTGACCGACCGAGAGATAGTTCGCGGCACGCCAATACGCGTTCATCCGGTGCAGAATTTCGGGACTCAAGAACTTTTTCATTGGTTTCAGTTATTGGTAAAACGCGTGGTTCTTGCTGTTAGACTGGGGTCCCTGTCACAGGTCATGGATCGTTTTTGGAGGAAGCGCTGCGCGCAATGCGTTCAGCACTGCAAAAACATCGATGACTTCCTGTGCGATGGCGCCGCTCACGGGACTCAGGTAGCCAGTGGCTGCGAAACCCATCCCAACGACGCTCAACGCCATTCCACCGACCGCGCTTTGCAGGGCGATGATTCTCATACGCCGGCTGATATGGATGAACTCATCAACCTTTTTGAGCGAATTATCCATTATAACGACGCCGGCGGCCTCGGCCGTGACATCACTGTTCTGCCCGATAGCGATGCCGACAGTGGCGGCCATCATTGCCGGCGTGTCGTTAATGCCATCTCCCACGTACAGTGTTTTCGCGGCGGCAGTTTCCTTGCGAACGATGGCGAGTTTATCCTCGGGACTCTTCTGCGCGTACACTTCTGTGATTCCCACCTGCTCAGCCAGGTAGCGCACTTCCGACTCGCGATCTCCTGACACGATCATCACGCGCGAGAAGTGATGCTTCGGCCCCAGGTGGCCGACGAAGGAGCGGCTTTCCGCGCGCGGGGCATCACGAAAGCGAAAGGTTGCAGCGTACTGGCCACCGATCACAATTACGCACTCTAGTCCGCCGCCGATCGCGGGAAGTCGATCAAAGCCGCTAACGTTTTGCGCAGCCAGCTTGTTGCGACTCGTGATCTGAACTTGGCGGCCCGAAATGGTTCCTCTCAGTCCCTGGCCAGGCTGCTCGCTAACCTCGGCGGCTTCCGGGAGCAGGAGTGAGTCTTCCTTCGCCGCAGCTATGATGGCTCTGGACAACGGATGCTTTGAGTAACGCTCGAGGCTTGCCACGAGGGTAAGCACCTCCGCCTGTGCAAAGCCGGAAGCAATTAGCTGCTCGGTCAGTTTCGGCTCACCATAGGTAAGCGTCCCGGTCTTGTCAAAAATTGCGGTCCGGCATCCGGCGATTTGCTCCAGCACAACCGGACTCTTGACGATAATCGCTCGGCGGGCGCAGAGCGAAATCGAACCAATGATTGCGATTGGAATGGCGAGAAGCAAAGGGCAGGGCGTGGCAATGACAAGTACGGCAAGGAATCGAATCGATTGACCGCTGATCACCCACGCAAGAATTGCAACGGTTAGTGCGATCGGCGTGTAAACTGTCCCAAGTTGATCGCCCAGCCTTCGCAGCTGCGGTCGGGTGGCCTCGGACTCACGCATCACTTCCATGATTTTCGCGTAGCGTGAATCTGCTGCGAGCTGAGTAGTCCGAATGGTGAGAGCAGACTCTCCATTGATGGCGCCCGAGATCACCGTCGAGCCGGATGTCTTGGTAATCTGAAAAGGCTCGCCAGTGAGGTAGGATTCATCCATCACTCCGTGTCCCTCGATCACCACTCCGTCGGCCGGGCAGATTTCGTGGGGATGGATCACGAGCGTGTCACCTACTGCAATCTCACCCAGCGGCACATCCTTCATTTCCGCCGCCCGTTTCCGGTGGGCAACAGAAGGCATCCGTTTGGCGAGCGCGGCCAGCACCGACGATGCGCTCCGCAGAGCATAACTCTCCAGAGCTTCGCCGCCCGAGAGCATCAAGACGATAATGGATCCAGCCAGGTATTCGCCCAATACTATAGAAGTGATGATTGAGATACCGCCCAGCAGATCGGACCCGAATTCCCGCTTCAGTAATTTGCGAAGCAGGTCATAGAGGAGTGGCAGTCCGCCCAACGCGAGCGTTGCCAGCAGGGGGGTCTGGTAGGTTGCCGGGCTCGTGCGGAAGCCAAAGCGGAGCACCAAGTGCGAAAGAATGGACACGATGCATATCACGGCGATGACCGCGGTCTTGTGTCGCCAGAGCGTTGACGGTGATAGAGTTCGCATCCTAGAGTAAATCCGCAACGACACTGGCGCCCCGCTCGCGGAGATGCATCCACCATGACCGCTGCCGAAACGCCGTGAGATTTATCTCCTCAGCATATCGAAGGTCAGCGAAGAAAAGTGAATCCATTGTTGCCCCGACCGCGGCGTCGCGCACGGCAAGCGCGACCTCGCTGTTGTAGGCCAGAGAGCGGTTATCGAAGTTGATTGTGCTGATCACCGTCCACAATCCGTCGGCAACCAGCGTCTTTGAGTGGAGTGTCGTGGGCTGGTACTCATAGATGCGAACACCAGCGGCGAGCAAGGTCTGGTATCGGCTGCGGCCTGCCAGCCAGGTGGTTTGTACGTCCGTTCCCGCCCCATTCGTTAGCACTCGCACGTCGACCCCACGGCGTGCCGCACTAACGAGAAGCCCAACAAAGTATGCGTGTGGGACAAAGTATGCGTTGGTTACATATAGCCGCCGGCGCGCACTGGCGATGGAAATTGCGAGGAGCCGCTCCGCCACCGTGCTTCCTGTGACAGGAGGACTGTATAGAAGCGCGGCTGTTGTACCACCCGCACTGTCGAGGTTGCCCGAGGCGTGAGGTGGTAGCATGAACAGGGTGTTTGTCAGAGTTAAGAGTTCGCCACCCAACAGTTCACCGGTTGCCTCCACCCACTTGGCAACGAACGCTGCCTGCAGCTGTGAAGCTGCCGGACCGTCGAACCGTGCGTTGGCTTCTCTCCACTGCCCGGGAACCCGACCATTTCCAAGCCACTTATCATCGAAGCCAAACCCACCAGTGTATCCAATAGTTCCGTCAATGACTATTCCCCGAATGTGCGAACGATGGTTGGCACGATCCAGGGCGTACCACCGTACTGGGCGAAATGCGGCAGTGCGACCTCCTGCAATTCGTAACGTATCGAGGAGTCGTCTCGGCAATGTCTGGGCACCAAACGCATCGTACAGAAAAAAGACCGCCACCCCTGCGCGCGATCTTTCTGCAAGGATGCTCACCACGCTGTCTGAAACCGAGCCGGGACCCCCGTAGTACATCTGCACTGTTATCGAGCGGCGCGCTGATCTCAGGTCCTCCCATAGGCGGGGGTAAGTCTCGTTGCCGTTCGAGAGCACATCGACCTGGTTGAGCGGTGTGAGCGGTGTGCCGGTCGTGAGCGCAAAGGTAGCTGGAAATGTCGCCGCATCCAGGTACAATCGCTCACCGCCTGTGGCGCGCGCGACGACTGTGCGAACGGTCGGCATTATGAAAAGATGCGGGAGCCCCACCAGTGCCAAGAACAAGATCGGCATGACGACGCCGACCAAGAACACGCCGCCCCAAATGATACGCTTAGAAATGGGAATTCAATCCGAGCGATACACCGTCAACGGTCTTGCGGCGCGAGCGAGCAGGTCTCATACAAATCGCTGTCTAACGCCGAGCGCGTGTTTGGTTCGTTCGATTGAAGCTTGCGCACTATGTTCACGGCCCGTGAGAGCGCGAATCGCATCGATCGTTTCCGGGATGACAATGGCTTGATTGTCCACTTGGTTTGCGTAGTAGGCCTCGCGGCCTTCGACCATAAGGATGTCTTCCCAGAGCGCAACTTTCCACATGGCACCGCGCGGACGTCCAAGTTCCAGCATCAGGTCGGCGGTGACGTTGAGAGCAGTGACGCCCTCGCTGGTTCGGATGAAGGCGATGCGGGAATTATGCGAGAGAGCTGCCAGCACTTCATCGCGCGAGGCATCGCGTGCAAGTTCAACTGTCCAGTAATGAAGGTGCCCGTCGTGGTGCAGGAGACAATGCGGGGTGAACGCCACTCACCCACGTAGAAAAATCACCCTCCATAGAAGACCGCCGGAGTGGTGAGCAGGAATCCCAGCAGCTCTTTTGAAATTCCGAAAGGAGTTGGCAGCTTTACGCCAGTGAGTTCCCGGAACATTGGTGCGTACAGATATATGAGGACCGCAAGGCCGAGGGTAACGAAAAAGCGATTGCGCATTCCGCGCACCATGGAGTCCATGGACTCTCCATCCCCGTGCCCCATGCCATGGACCATTTCCGACTTGTCGCGCACCGCCTGTTCCGTGGTGTGCGCGGAATGATCCATTTTGTCTTTCACGGCCCTATCATTTCCTCGGCATTGACGGAATTGCGAGCTGTTTGAATGGGGTGTGCATCCGCCCATCGTATCAATGCAAGGTGTTCTGGAGGTGTTATGAAGCAGTTGTCTTCGACGGGCACAGAAAGGCCTTCTTCCTCGGCCAGTTCCGCAGGTGTTCGGTGCCCGTGCCGCGGATGCGGTTCGCAGGAGTATCGCATGATTGAAGATGGCTGGAGAGTTATTTCTGGTATGTCGGGTTTCTCGCCACTCGATCGCGGGCTTTCCCCTACGTACTCGGTGGTTGCACCTTTCCCCTCTGAACGGTGAGCCTGCGTGCAACCATGCGGGGCATGACGGCGCAGCCGAAGCGCATCAAATGACAGGAGATCGTGAGCCTCATGGACAGGCATACCAGGTAGTTGTTGTAACCAGAAAGGGCTGATTTCCGTACATTACGGCATGCAGACGAATAACTCCCCTGCCATCGCGCAAACAACCACGCCAGTAGCTCCTGAAGCGATCGTAGCCGGTCCAACGACTATCGCTGAGATCCAGGCGTTACGCGCACGACGGGAAGAGCTTTCGAGCCAGCTAATTTCCGCGGCCGGACGAAGAAAGAGTCTCGCCGAGCAACTGAACAGCGCCAGCGGGGCCAACAAACTCGGTCTCGAGCAGCGCATCGGCGTTCTCGACCAGCGCATGGTTCAGCTTGAGTCGGATATTGCAAGCACGGGGCGGCAGCTAACGAGCGCTCCAGCCGGCCTGCTCGAAGTTGCGGGAAGCGCAGAGACTGGTCCGCGCGCCTTCGACATTTTTTCACCGGCTCAGTTCACCGCGCTTTCCATCGTTTTTACAATCTTCGTCTTTTTTCCACTCGCATTGACCGCAGCCCGACTCATGTGGAGACGCTCAAAGACGCCCGTAACGGTTCCAGTCATTCAGGGTGAAGCGGCGCAAAGACTCGAGCGGCTGGAACAGGCAGTCGAAGCAGTTGCGATCGAGGTGGAAAGGATCTCCGAGGGGCAGCGCTTCGTAACTCGTCTTTTGTCATCCACCCCTCAGCCAGGCGCGCTGCCGAGTGCCCAAAGAGACACTGTCGCCATAAGACTTTCGGAGTAGACTCCTACTCGGTACACTTTCCGCCAGATTGGCGGACCACCGGGAGGATTCAATGAAAGGATCGGTCTGCAGAATTGCGAGTACTCTCATTCTCGCCTCATTCACTGCTTGCACGCAGCTTCAAACACTGGCGGGGCGCCAGGGAACCGCGACCGTCTCACTAAACGGAGCGACCGGCGAAATTCGCGGCGCCGGAGAAGTCTGGCAGGACAACAACGGCCTGGTTCACGTTGACCTGCAGCTCCAAGGGTTGCATGCCGGGACTCACGCAATCCACTTTCACGCAGTCGGAAAGTGCGAAGGGACTCCCGGTCCTGCATTCGGCTCGGCCGGCGGACATTACAATCCGGCGAATATGCAGCATGGCCTCAGTAACCCCGCGGGTCCACACGCAGGCGACGCTCCGAACTTCACCACTAACGCCAACGGGACTGCGCACGTGCAGTTTGTAACGAACCGCGTGACGATCACCGGAGGAGCGGCGACTCTTTTTGATGCGGACGGATCGGCGCTGGTAGTGCACGCCGGGGCCGACGATCAGATGTCACAGCCTTCAGGGAACAGCGGCGAACGAATCGCCTGCGGAGTGCTGCACCAAATCATGTAATAGAAAAAACGGCGCGCACGTCTCGTGCGCGCTGCGTATGCTAGCGAACCTGAATCCAGCGCGCCCCCGTTTCGTTCACAGTGGTTTCCTGGATAGATTCCGCACTTATGCAATCTGTCCGCGCCCTTACCGAAGAGCTCATCGACTACGCCGGTTTGTTTCCGCCGGCGGCACTTCTGATGGACGACGCGGTTCGGAATTATGCCCACTACATCTCAGGCAGCGATGCCTCCATGCTCGGCCGATTCGTACTCCCGGCGAGCCGTCTCGCAGAATTTGCGGCCTCAGCTGCTAATTTTCTGCCCAAGGGTGCGGAGCCACTGCCTTGGAGAATCTCCGTCCTTCTCGGCGACGATTTTGAAGCCGACATCAGGACCGTCCTCAAGTTCAACTGTGAACATTGGCCCGGTTCTGAGCGGGGCCATGCAGTTATCGATGCCGCCGAAATAAAAGTCGCCGATGTTGCGCGCGTGAAGCGCCTGAAAGCAGTTTTGCCTGCTTTCTATCGGGGCTTTCTGGAAATTTCCACCGGAGATTCGGATGAAAACCTTCTCGACACCATTCGGGAGACCGGTTTTTCGGCCAAGATCAGGACAGGAGGAATCGACGCCCATTCGTTTCCACCGGCATCCAGCGTGATCCGAATTCTAGCGGCCTGCAAAGAGCGCGGTCTTGCGTTCAAGGCTACGGCAGGATTGCATCATATAGTATGTGGCGCCTATCCGCTCACGTACGAGCCGAACGCAGCTAGAGGGGAGATGTTTGGTTTCCTCAATGTATTTTTGGCGGCGGCATTTCTCTTCAGCGGCGCATCAACGGGAGATGCCGGAGAGGTTCTGCTTGAGCGGGATGGAGCCGAGTTTGAATTTGGCGACTCCGGTGTCAGGTGGCGTGGAAAAACGCTATCTGTCGCACAGATCAGAGAGGCTCGCAAGGAGTTCGCGGTTTCCTTCGGATCATGTTCATTTACTGAACCTTTAGAAGAGCTTACGCGCCTCATCACACAACATTCCACCAGGACGAACTGAACGTGCTCACAAGTTGGATCCCCTCCGCAAATGACCCGATGACAGATTTCCCCCCGGAGAATCTTCCATTTGGTGTTTTTTCGATGTCCGTCGGCGGGTACTCTGCTAGCTCACAGCAAATTGGAGTTGCCATCGGCGATCAGGTGCTGAATGTCAGCCGACCAGAACTTGCAGCGCTATTTGAAGGCCCGGCGCATGAGATTGCCGTTCGCTGCAAGGACAAGACTCTGAACGGAATAATGACTGCGCCCCGTGAAATGCTGCGCGCCTTTCGCACCCGGGTCCAGGAGTTGGTTTGCAGCCTTGATACCGGTACCATGGACAAGGTGAGGCAAGGTCTCGTGCCGATGGATCGGACGATCATGTCACTCCCCGCGGAGATCGGCGATTACACAGACTTCTACGCATCCATTGAGCACGCGACAAATGTGGGGAGCATGTTCAGGCCGGACAATCCGCTGCTTCCGAACTACAAGCATGTGCCGATTGGGTATCACGGGCGGTCCTCTTCTATAGTAGTGAGCGGGAACATGATTCGTCGCCCCAATGGGCAGACAAAGGGCCCAGAATCGGATTCTCCCACATTCGGGCCCTCGAGATCGCTGGATTACGAAGCAGAGGTAGGGTTCTTTGTGGCCCGCGGAAATGATCGCGGCAAATCGATTCCGATAGACGAGGCTGAGGACCACATCTTCGGCTTCTGTCTGCTCAACGACTGGTCTGCGCGCGATATCCAGGCATGGGAGTACCAACCGCTGGGACCATTCCTGGCCAAGAACTTCGCAACCACGATTTCTCCGTGGGTAGTGACTCAGGACGCGCTGGCTCCGTTCAGGTCTCCGGGTCCGCCCCGGGCGCCGAACGATCCTCAGCCGCTGCCATATCTTCGAACCAGTGGCGAAGGCAAAGCGGGGGCTCTGGATTTGCAAGTTGAAGTTCTGATTTCATCCCAGAAAATGCGCGACCAGGGAATTCCGCCGCACAGGGTCAGCAGCGCAGGATTTAAGGACATGTACTGGACGCCCGGGCAAATGCTCGTGCACCACGCGAGCGGTGGTTGTAACATGAGGACTGGGGACCTCATCGGAAGCGGGACTGTTTCCGGAAAGTCCAAGGACTCGCGGGGCAGCATGCTCGAGCTCACTTGGCGAGGCGCCGAGCCGCTTACGCTTCCGAGTGGCGAGACGCGAAAGTTTCTGGAAGATGGCGACGAAGTGATAATGCGCGGGTACTGTGAGCGTGAGGGTGTGAGGCGAATTGGATTTGGCGAGTGCCGGGGAACCGTTCTTCCGGCCGGAAGTTAGACGAATGAACCCGATGGAGACAGAATTGGCGGAAGGCAAGAACAACCGAACACGCTTTGCGGGGCGCGCGGCAAGAACTTCTTACACGAAGCGGGAGCCGCTGTACGAAGTCCGCAAATCCGGAATCCAGGGAAAGGGCGTCTTTGCCACGAGAAAACTCAGGAAGGGCCAGCGGGTAATCGAATACGCTGGTGAGCGAATAACTAACAAGGAAGCTGATCGCCGGTATGACGATGACAAGATGAAGCGTCACCAC
>JBKJPM010000011.1:0-6977 GCA_046595175.1 Gemmatimonadaceae bacterium | reverse complement strand
GGGAGATGCACATGCCGGTGCTGCCTGATGTTTTCTCCAAGACGCGCGATGGCAACGAGATTATTCACTGTATCCCGCATCCCCCGCGCATGCTTCAGTACCATGTGGTAAAACTGCTCCTTCTTCTCCTGGGGCAGCTCTGGCGCGGTGACAAGTATTTCTGCGGCGCCCATGATCGTGCCGATATCGTTCTTGATCTCATGCGACATCGCACGATTGAATGCACGAAGGTGGTCCTCGCGCTGTGCGACTTTCTTGTCAGCCAACTGGAGATAGTGGACCGTCGTCGTCTGCTGGATGATCGAGATCGCTCGGAAAAGGCGGTGTCCGCAGACCAGCAGCTCGCTCTTTTCGCAGGGCTCCTCTATTTCATCGGCCGCGCGAGCCAGGTATGTAAAGAGAATTCCGCCAAGAATCTCGTACTCCTTGAGGATCTCATATGGGTCGAAACCCTGGGCGTGGCGGAGGGCCCCGAGCTCCATTGCTTTTGCCACTAGCGGAATATCGGTGCTGACTTCGGCAGCGGGATTCTCGAGATATTCAGCGATTCCTTCCACGAGTATCGGAACGTGGTTCAGGAGATCGGCAGTGGGAAAGACCTTGTTCGGATCCAGGTTTACGCGGGAGCTTATCCGCTCCAGCCAATGCTCGACGAGTTCGCGCTTGGATGCGCGCAGTTTATTCGCGAGCGAGGCCGCGAGAGGGCAGTCGCTGTCGAGGTTTGCAGAATATTTTGGTGCGGTGGAACCAGACCCTGCGATCACTGTGCTCCCGGTCGCTCTTCATAGTGCAAGAAATGACCCAGAAAGACGCGATTTCATGGGTGCGCCTGGAACTCCCGAAGCCCCATGTCATCCGTCTCAAGCTGGACGGTGACATGTTCAATTCCGAAGAGGCGCATTGCATCATGAACGTGCTCCAGAACGTGCTGCTGGTTACGTGGCTCTCGCACCACAGCGTGCACGCTCATTGCAACCATCTGCGGCGTTACAGCCCAGACGTGCAGGTCATGCACCGACTCGATGTTTGGAATCGCCAGGAGCTGTTTTCGTACCGCGTCAACGGGAATGTGCTTGGG
The DNA here is from genome assembly GCA_046595175.1 of Gemmatimonadaceae bacterium. Classification (GTDB taxonomy): domain Bacteria; phylum Gemmatimonadota; class Gemmatimonadetes; order Gemmatimonadales; family Gemmatimonadaceae; genus UBA4720. The sequence goes on along the minus strand of JBKJPM010000011.1, from coordinate 5,899 downwards.
CGTCGATTCGAGGAGGATGTCCACTGCCTCGCGGACAAGCTTCCATGCTCCTCGAATGATCAGAGCCGTGGTGACAAATGATGCAATCGGATCTGCAATCAGCCATCCCGTAAAACTGATAAGAATTGCCGCGGTCACCGTTCCAACAGACGCGAGTAGATCCCCGATGACGTGTAGATAGGCTCCACGAACATTGACGCTGTGCGATGCAGCGCCATGAAGAATTCGGGCGGACACAACGTTTACGATCAGGCCCGCCAGCGCGATCCCGAGCATCAGGCCGCCTTCAATAGGCTCCGGATTTCGAAGCCGGAGAATTGACTCCCACATGATCCACACCGAGATCAGCAGCAGCATCCCTCCATTCAGGAAGGCTGCGAGAATCTCCCAGCGCAGGTAGCCAAAAGTCTTTTGTGGCGTGCTCGCGTTCTGTGCGAACCAGGCAACGAATAGAGATAATCCGAGCGCACCGACGTCCGTCAGCATGTGTCCGGCATCGGCCAGGAGAGCTACGGAATTCGAGAGCAGGCCACCCGCGACTTCCGCCACCAGGAGAACTGCAGTGAGCACCAGCGACAGCCGCAGGCTCTTTACGGATGCAGAGGAATCGTGGCTATGGGAGTGACCATTATGATGGTCGTGGGATTGCCGCACTCTCTCGCTCTAGTAGTTTGTTAAGGTGCTCGCGCGCTGGATTACCATAATTGTTCTCGTTCTCCTCAACGGCTTTTTCGTAGCCGCGGAGTTCGCGCTGGTGCGTTCGCGCAGGACGCGACTTGAAGCGATGACCCGCAAGGGAGATAAGTTAGCGCGCGTCGCACTCCGCGCGACTGGAAACATTGGCTCCCTTCTCTCGGCAAGCCAGCTCGGCGTCACGCTTTCCAGCCTGGGATTGGGATGGGTTGCCGAGTCCGCGCTTAAGGAACCATTCGCGGAGATGTTTGCGCGGCTTCCCATGGGAATCGACGTTGCAATGGCGATGACGATCGGGGCGACCCTCGCCATTGTGGTGATCACATTCCTCCATGTCGTCTTCGGAGAGCTTACACCCAAGGCCGGTGCACTGAATCACCCCGAGCAGTTTGCGCGCTGGCTCGCACCGCCGCTCCAGCTGTTCGCGTGGCTGACCACGCCGTTTACCTGGATTCTCAACAGATCGTCCCAGTTCGTGCTGGCACTTTTCGGCGAGCGGGGCGCGCGAAACGCTGAGGACGCGGTTCACTCCCCGGAGGAATTGCAGATACTTGTGGAGCAGTCGCAGGAAGGCGGGGCGCTCAAGCAGCAGGACGCCGATCTGCTCGGAAATGTTTTTGATTTTTCGGAAAAGACGGCGCGCGAAGTAATGACCCCCCGGACGGTGATCATCGCCCTCTCAGAAGACTCGACGCTGGATGAAGTATTGGAGACAGTCCGCGAGAACGGGTTTTCGCGCTACCCGGTTTACCGCGAAAGCATTGACGATGTTGTCGGACTTGTGCTCGCCAAGGATCTGCTCGCTGTGCTGAGCCCCAGTGGCTCCGTCGGCGCCGGGGAGCCATTCGTTCTCGCCAAGGTTGTGCGTCCGGTGCACATCATTCCCGGCTCGCGTGAGGTCGAGGACGTGCTGGGAGATTTCAAACGGCTCAAGGAGCATCTCGCGATAGTTCTGGATGAGTACGGCGGAACTGCCGGGCTCATCACCATGGAAGATCTTCTGGAAGAGATCGTCGGCCAGATCCTGGATGAATACGACGAGCCCGAAGACGAGGCAGTGGAAGTTCGCGAGGGAGAAACGCAGATTCCGGGCAGCACGCACATTGGCGAGCTGAACGAACACTTCGGATTGTCAGTCCCGGATTCGGACTACAACACAATCGGCGGTTATGTGTTCGGAGTACTTGGCCGGCTGCCGATTATCGGTGACCGCGTGCCCGCAGGAGGCGCGATTTTTACTGTTCGCGAAATGGACGGAAGGAAAATCGACACGCTTGCGATTGATCTGCACAGTCTTGGGGACCGCCGCTCTAACGAGCGCGATCCGCAATCCGGCGACAAAGCAGAATCGCCTCGATAAAACTGGACGGGTCCGCTATTCCCTGACCCGCAATATCCAGAGCAGTTCCATGGTCCGGTGAAGTGCGGGGGAACGGAAGTCCGAGTGTGACGTTCACCGCGTTTCCGAACGATGCGACCTTGATTGCAGTCATTCCAACGTCGTGATATGGAGCGATCACAGCATCGAACTCTCCGCGCATTGCGCGAACGAAGACTGTGTCCGCAGGAAAAGGTCCGGCGATTCCCGCCGCTTGCGCGGCCGGCGCCAGGACGGTCTGATCCTCGAGACCAAAACGTCCGCCGTCGCCCGCGTGCGGATTCAGCGCGCAAAGTGCAATGCGTGGCTCCGCGATTCCAAACCACTCCTGCAGCCCTCTCCGCGTCACTTTTGCCGCAGACACAATCGCCTGGTATGTGACAGAACCAACGACATCCCTTAGCGCGACGTGAGTAGTTGCCAGAACCACACGGAGCTTATCGGAGGCCAGCATCATCGCGACGTCGCTGCCCGTGAGCGTAGCCAGCATTTCGGTGTGGCCCGGATAATCAAACCCTCCGTCTACCAGCGCAGCCTTGTCTATTGGGGCCGTCACGATTCCTGCTACATCGCCGTTCATAGCCATTTGCACAGCGCGCTCAATGGCGAGACCAGCCAGCCTTCCCGCAACGGCGGGGTCATTTCCATCCCATTTCCCAATTGATTCGTCCACGGGAACGCCTGCGCCCGTGGGACCGATCACCACAAATTCAGAGCGCCCGCTGATCCTCGAATCAGCGAGCGCCTTGGCTATGATCTCCGGCCCTATTCCGCGCGGATCACCCGCGCTGATTGCAATTCGCATCTAGTCGGGAAATTTTACCGCGACGAAAGTCTGCTTTCGCATCTCATCCAGCATGTCGCGCGTGGATCGCTCCGCGGCAAGCTGCGAACGAATCTGCTCACGGATCTCCTTCCTGTCGTACTGGCCGACCTCCGTTACCGTCGCGATCTGCAGCACCGCAAACTTCACCTGTCCACGAGTTCCGGCGAGCTGGAACGCATCAGTGATGTCGCCTGCTTTCTTTCCCGCGACGGCCTGCGAGTAGGACGCGGGCAGCGAGTCCTTGGGGAATGGCTGCAGAATTCCCTTCTCTTCAGCCGGATCGTGATGCTTCGCAGCAAGACTATCAAACGAAGTTCCGGTTCTCCAGGTACGCGCGACGGAATCCGCCTCCAGGCGGCCCCGAGCAATATCCAGGGAGTCAATCACAGGAGTAATAAGAATATGCCGCGCCTTTACTTCGCCGGCCTGAACGCGATCGACCCGCAGAATGTGATAGCCGAAGGCCGTCTCGAACACGGGACTTATCTGCCCGGGATTGAGCGCGAACATCATACGCTCGAATTCCGGAACGGTCGCGCCGCGCCGGGTCCAGCCAAGATCCCCGCCGACTGCCTTGCTGCCCGGGTCCATTGACTCCCGCTTTGCGATCTGCTCGAAATCACCACCGCGCCGAATTTCCGCGAGCAGGGAGTCGGCCTTTGTCCGGGCAACCAGTTTCGCCGCAGTCGATGCTTTCGGCGCAACTACAATCTGCCTGAATGTGATCGTGGCAGGCCTCTTCTGCAGCGCCTCACGATTCTTCTCGAAAGCAGAATCGATTTGAGGGTCGGTGACATTGCGCGGCTTGGATTTCTTCTGGAGCTCCGCGAACACGCGCTGCTGAATCAAGCGGCGGCGAAACTGTTCCATGAGCGTCTTGCGATATTCTTCTGGCGTTCCCATTCCAGCCTTGCGCAGTTCAGCGCGGAATTCCTCTTCGCCCTGGAACTGCGAGCGCACCGTTTGAACCTGGCGGTCCACATTCGGTGTGAGCTCCGCATCGGCTACTTCAACTTTCAGGTCTTTCGCCTTGTGAAGAAGGATCTCCTCATCCACGAGGTCGCTGATTGTCTGCTGGGCAAGCTTTTGCTGCCCGAGCGAGTCGGTTGGGAGCGTAAGCCCGGACGCGCGCTGTTGATTGATGGTCGACATTACGTCGCTCCATAGAATCGGCTGCGAACCTACTACAGCTACAACCCTGTCTACGGGAATGTCGGCTCGCTTCGCAGCGGGCACAGCTACCTGTGCCGCGAGTGCAACCGGGGCGGCGAAAAGTGCAAAAACGATTTTCTTCAGCTTATCTCCTGACGTCATGGCAATTAGTACCCTCAGAGCGCCCGAGAGTTACCGGCGGGGCTGAGAGTCCTTGGGTGCTCCGCTCGCTTTCGGAGTTGGCATCGGAACGGCGGAAGGTGTTGCAGGACCCCGGGCTGCGGAATCTGCACGCTGCCTGATCTTGCCAGCCAGTTCCAGCGCACGCGCAACTCCGGCCGCGTTGACTTCCCAGTCGTACTTCTTTCTCAGGATGTGTGAAATCGGAGCGGCGATCGGGATATACTGGGCGCGCTGGTTCATCAGTCCATCCACGTACGCCTCCGCCCGCTGACCGGCGATCACTTCGGCCGTCACGCCATGAGCCTTGGCGCTGTCGGCAAGTGACTTGGGATCCATTCCGAGCATCGTGGTCGTCGAGACAAGCTCCAGCCTGAAATTCTGCCGAAGCGCCTTCAACTCTTCTGCCTTGGGCTGGATGTTGTGCTGCTCCGCCTCAGCGAGAATCAGCTCGTTGCGGACGAAATTCATGACGAACTGTGGAATTACGGAATCCGGCGCAGACATGATGCGCTGGGCGATTCCAGCCTGCGGCGGAATTCCCTGAATCCAGCGCGCCAGGCGTCCACCGGTCATCTTGCCGCCCTTCCATGTCGCCAGGACGGTTCCTTCTTCGAGATTCGTCTCGGGGTCAACAGTGATGTCACGAACCTTTTGCGCGATGTTCGGTTTCACTTCTGCCTTGGCGTTCTTTTCCAGGGTTGCCATGTAGGCGCTGTCTGCCTTTGCCATGGATGCAGCAGATGACGCCTGTACCAGTGTGGCCTTCACTTCGTCGTAAGGCGCGCGGCGGATGATGTGATACCCGAACTGAGATTCGACAATTCCGGAAATCTCGCCAGGCTTCGTTGCCTTCACGCCTGCTTCGAACTCGGGAACCATCTCTCCATGCCTGAATGGCGGCAGCATTCCACCCTGCTGCCCGGACTGCTTGTCCTGGCTTTCCTTCTTGGCAACTTCAGCAAAATTCGCCGTAGTCAGCGATGCGTGAAGCGCTTTTGCCCGCTGCAGCTGCTTGGCCTTTTCCGCCGGATTCATTCCCTGCGTTAGAAGAAGAATATGCGCGGCAGTCATGATCTCGCCGCTGTTGTACATCGCCAGCGCCCTTCCGGAATCCGGCTTCGCCCATCCCTTCGCGACCGAATCGTACCAGGTCTTGGCCTTCATGTTGGAGATGAACGGCCAGAGAGCCTCGTCCATATCCTTTTCATTGGTCAGAGAATCCTTCCGTGCGGATGCGATTCCTACGAGCTGGTAATTAACCCAGATGTTCGCGAGTGCATTTGCGACATCCTTGCGGAGCGGCGCCTGGGATCGGCCGAGAAGCTCCGACATCTTGGTGACCGTAAACTTCTGGGATTCAGCGCTCGCAACGATATCGGCATGGGCGGAAAGAGCATCCTTCATCCGGCCGCATCCTGAAAGAATCAAAGTCGCTGCGATTGCGTAGAAAGCGATGGAACGTTTCATGTCCTGGGTGTGGTCTGGGTTTGTTTTGCCGCATCCGGGCGCAGAGTGGTCAGCGCACGGGTAAGTCCTTCCAGCAATCCCGCTCCTCCAAGTCTCGTGAGCTTGATGGAAAGCGGTTGGGCTCGCCGCACTTCGGCCTGGAACTGTACTTCATGAAAAGCGGCCGAAATCCCTTTCATGCGCGGGATGGCGTGCTCGCG
>JBKJPM010000315.1:0-3648 GCA_046595175.1 Gemmatimonadaceae bacterium | reverse complement strand
AAGACGGGGAATGTCGGTTGCTGTCATGCACGACTCGTCGGCGAATACAGGAATCCTTGACCTCTCGCGCACGTATCGAAGTCCCTCAATATCCTCTTTCGCGACCGGCTGCTCCAGCATCTCGACCTTCATCTCTGCAAGAAAACCGCTCATGCGGACCGCGTGCTCTGGAGTCCATGCAGCGTTTGCATCCACGCGAAGGCGCTTGTCGGGAGCGGCCTCGCGAACGACGCGCACGATCTCCTCATCCCGTTCCGTGCCGAGCTTGATCTTCAGAATCGGATACTCGCGTGCGTGCTTAATGCGCTGACTGAGTCCGTCGTTGTCTGCGATCCCAATGGTGTAGCTGCTCTGCGGGGTTGCGGCAGCATCCAGACCCCACAGCCGGTGTACCGGTATACCCAGTTTCTTTCCAACAAGGTCGTGCAATGCGGAGCTGACAGCCCCCCTTGCACACCCATTTACCCGGAGCCCAAGGTCCAATGCGCGCTCTGTCGCTTCCAGCGACCAGACGTCCGCACGCTCGAGGATGGGCTTGTACGCGTCCAGAGCGGCAGCGACCGTGTCCGGCGTTTCATTGAAATACTTGTTGGGCGCGGCCTCTCCCATGCCGGAGAGTCCGTCCTTGTCGGTAATGGTAACGAGGACGTTGGTGTGACCGGCATAGCCCCATCGGGAAATAACGAAGGGAAAGCGCGTTCGAAGATCGATTGGCTCGTACGCAAGCTTCATTGGATCGCTGCGACCCTCGCTGCACCTCGCGCGATCCAGGACGAACGCAGCTCCTGCGGCGCAGACCCGGTCCGCAGGAAATCAATCAGCGCATCGGCGAGATCATTTCCGCGCTGAAACCTGTCCGCGGCATTTTTTTCCAGGCACTTCATAACGATCTCGGCCATATGTGCCGGTACGCGCGAATCAACTTCGTCGGGGGACACAGGTGTCTCGGTTACGTGCTTGTAGCTGATTGAATAACTATCCGCTCCATCGAATGGCGGGAACCCGAGCAGGGTCTCGAACATTACAACGCCAAGCGCGTACAGATCACAGCGGCCGTCAAGAATTTTTCCACGCGCCTGTTCCGGCGACATGTAGTGCGGGGTTCCCATCACATTACCGGTTCCCGTCATCCGGCTCCTGAAATGTCCTGTGGCGATTCCGAAATCGGTCACAACCGCGTTCTCATCTTCATCGAACAAAATATTGTCGGGTTTTATGTCGCGATGCACGAGGCCATGCCTGTGCGCATAGTCCAGTGCGGTGGCGACCTGCACCGCGACCGCCGCCGTTTTCTCGGCAGGCAGCGAGCGATTCCCCGTGATCCTGTCGCTCAGCGTCCCGCGTGACAGGAACGGCATCACGAGATACACATAGTCGCCGGAGGTTCCGAAGTCGGTGATCGGGCAGATGTGCGGATGAACCAGTTGTGCCGCAGATTCAGCTTCCCGCTTGAATCGTTCGCGCATTTCCGGATCACGCGCGAGATGGGAATGCAAAACCTTTATGACTACCGGGGCTTCAAGAGGCATGTGGAGTCCGGCGTACACATTTGCCATTCCACCTTCGCCAATCCTGCGCTGAATCGCATATCGGCCACCCGTCGCACGACGCAGGCCAGTAAGGAACGCGTCGGGCGGGTCGACCTGGCGTTCGCGCATCGCCGGCATCAGGGCGCCGCACTTCACGCAGCGAGCCGCGCCACCCCTGTTCCAGTTGCCGCAATCCGGGCAAAACATTCTGACTATCCGCCGAACTGCATCTGGACGAAATCGTACGGCGGCCACGGACCAGTCATCTGAAAATCAAATTCACGATGGCGCTTCGCTTCGGCAGCGACCGCGTCTGCGAACTCCTGCCACTTGTCGGTTTCTACCAGGAACGATGCCTTGGCAACAATCCCCGCTTCCCCATCCACAGGAGCATGGGTGACCGTTGCAGCCGCACTCTTTCGGAAGATTCGAAGCGCGTCGGAGGCGAGCGTCTGGAACTTCTTGCCGGCTTCATCGTTCTTTGGGGCTTCACCCACAGACAAAGTGATACGCGCTGCGCTGTGACCCTCGACCTGCCCGAGCGCTTCAACGAGACTGAAGTAATGCAGCTCCAGCCAGCGCATCAAAGTGTCTTCGGACTTGAATACGGTTCCCGGTGGCGCGGGAAGTATTGGCGAATGCGAATAAACTTCTTCAACAATTTGCCGATACTTCTGCAGCTCCTCGGCCGTGACTTCAACCTTTGAGTAGTCACCGTCTTCGACGATCGCAGAGATCTGACGGAAGTGTACGACGGACGTGCCGTCCGCCATGGGCGAACCGCTCCGCGAATCCGAAGCAGCTACGCCATAGAGCCGCAGGGCCTTTACAGGACTTTGAGCCATTTGAGCACTCCTACCAGGAAACCGCCAATTAAGAGCTGCACCACAAGCATTATCCAGAAACCGTGCGGGTGCGCGGAAAGCGGAATTTTCTCGAAGTTCATTCCCCACATTCCGCTGACTACTACGAATGGTACTGTAAGAGTGGCTACCGCGCTCAGTGTTTTCGATGCATTGCCAAGCCGGTTGGATATCTGCGAGAGATAGCTGTCAAGCGTACTGCTGAGAAGCTCGCGAAAAGTCTCGAGGGCATCATTGATCCGAAGCACGTGATCATAAATATCCCGGAAATAAATCTGTGTCTCGGTCGTCAGCAGCGGACTCGGACGGTTCGTCAGCACTGCGAAAACATCGCGCTGCGGAGCAAGGTGTCTCCTGAGAGAAAGCACGAGACGCTTTACGCTAAAGATTTCGCGAAGCGCAGCCTGGTCAAACTGCGCAAATATTTTCTCCTCGAGACCGTCCATGAATTCGTCGAGCCGGTCGATTATCGGAAAATACGCGTTGACTGAAGCGTCTACTATCGCATGCATCAGCCGCGCGGGACTGTAGCTCACAAGCTCCGGCTTTCGCTCAAGAACGTTGCGTATTTCCAGTACCGCCGGCGATTTCGGCTCGTGGACCGTTACAAGGAAGTTCTTCCCGAGGAACAAAGCGAGGTTCGCAGTCTGGATGTCATAAGGATCATCGGTTTCATCCACAAACTCGATACCCCGCACGATGAGAATCAGGAAATCCTTGTACTCCTCGAGCTTCACTCTGGACTCGGGGTTCAGGCTGTCCTCAATCGCCAGCGGATGGAAGTTGAAGACACCCTGCAGCAGACCCCTGTCTGCTGGATCCTCACGAATCAGGTCAACCCAGAGAGTTCCCTCGCCCGAGCTGAGGACTGCCCTCAGCTCTTCGAGCGTGAGATCATTTCGAATGGTCCCGCTGGGGTCGTGATAGCAGCTCCACATGTTTTATAAGCTACAGCCCATGTGCTTGATCAGGCAGAGTGAAAATAGATTACAGGCGCTTCAAATGAGCGATCACGGCAGCCGCAACAGAGTCGGGTGCGTACCCACCTTCGAGAACACTCACCAGCCGTCCGCTGCACCAGCTATCCGCGCGACTGACAAGTTCGTCGGTGAGCAACTCAAAATCCTGGACTTCCAGAGTGAACCCGCCAAGCGGATCACCGGCAAGCGAATCAAATCCGGCGGAGATAAGAATCATGTCAGGGGTGAAATCCTTTGCTGCAGAATCGACTCCGGAGAGCAGCGCGTCCACGTAGG
>JBKJPM010000155.1:0-9345 GCA_046595175.1 Gemmatimonadaceae bacterium | reverse complement strand
GAGCGGCGGCACTCGAGCCTTGGCTATCTGTCCCCCGCCGAGTATGAAGAGAAGAATTTCAGGACAGCAGCTTAACTACGTGTCCGTCAAAGCGGGTGAACTTCAATTGGCCTCGGGCTGCAGCTTTGGGCTGAGCAGCCGGGATCATACGTAACACAAGTGTCCGGACTGTACCCCAGGCGGCCTAACAAACGTTGCTGCTGTCAATCACTTTTCTGTAGCGCGCTTCGCTCGCAATTTATTAGATGTGCTTGCAGCAGAACTTGGGCGTTAGCCCGACGCACAAAGGAGACCTGATGAGCAAGACCAACGTAAGTATTGCGGTAGGCGCTGCATTAATGGCTTGGGGCGGCTCGAGCATTACTTCTGCGCTCGGTTTTGTTGGTTGGCGCCAGGCAAATGTCGCCGTATTCGCGTTGGGAATCGTAATGCTGGCGCACGCGCGCTATCAATCAATAGAGACGCGTATGCGTCGGTTGGAAGACGCATCGAAGGGGAATGATGCGGCTTGCTCGAAAGTGAGCAGCCTAGGATGTAAGTAACAGAAGTGTCCAGCAACATAGGTAACTTTTTCGTGTTCCCCACGAATGATGTAATCACGCCGGGAGGCAGGGTGATTGGAAATGATTGGACAGAGTTTGCTTCATATTCCTCGGGCTTTGAGGCCGACCTGGCAATCGGACAACTAGAGTCTGCCGGAATTCCAACTCTTCGCGATAGCCACGATACGGTTGGTATTTTCGGTCCGGGATTCCAAGGTAAGACAAGTCATGGAGTGACTGTCAGTGTTCCGACTTTACTGCTCGATGACGCTCGTAGGGCTGTGACGCTCGTCGACGGCACCGGGGAATGTCTCAAGTCTAGTTGAAATTCAGGTGGTGCCGCGGTACTAGAGTTGTGTGAATCCCTGCAAGGATCTCCACTCGTTCCCGAGGACACCACCCATGCCAAGAGTACGAAGAAATTCAGCAAAGAACCAGCGCGGTGAAATACCTGGCTTACAGAAGCAGTTGCCGTTGGACGACGGGACTATCACGACCCCAGTGACGCTGGCGATGATTCAGGCCTTGATCCCGCTGGGACTAAGAGCAGTCGAGGAAGCGCTGGTTGCCGAAGTGACCGCACTCGCCGGTGTGCGCTACGCGAGAGATGAGGAGCACGCGGGACTGGCGAGGTGGGGGAGCCAGCGCGGCTCGATTTATCTTGCTGACCAGAAATTGCCGGTCACGGTACCGCGGGTTCGCGACCAACGCGAAGGACGCGAGATTCCACTCGCGACGTATGCCGGGGTTGCAGCAGCCACGCAGCCAGGATTCCGGACTCTTTCGCCGGGTGCTGGGCGGGATCTCATGTCGTGAGTACGAGGCGGCAGCCGAAGCGGTGCCGGAGGCGTTCGGACTGGCGCGCTCGAGCGTGTCGCGGCGGTTTGTGCGAGCCAGTGCCAACGAATTGCGCCGGTTGCAGGAGCGGCGGCTTGATGATCGAGAGTGGCTGGTGCTGGTCCTCGACGGGAAGACGTTTGCCGGCGATCAGCTGGTAGTGGCACTCGGAGTGACGGCCACCGGTGAGAAGCGAATTCTGGGAATGGTCCAGACGGCAAGTGAGAACAAGCGCGTGATCGGGAGTTTTCTGCGCGAACTCGGTGAGCGAGGTTTTCCGCTCGACCGTCCACTGCTCGTCGTCATCGATGGTTCGAAAGGTCTTCGCGCCGCGGTAAGTGACGTGTTTGGCAATGTGCAGGTGCAGCGGTGCCAGTGGCACAAGCGAGAGAATGTCGTGAGCTATCTCGCGAAGCAGGACCAGCCAGCGTGGCGACGAAAGCTTCAAGCCGCCTACGCTCACCCGTCATACGCTGATGCGAAGCGTGCCCTGGACCGGCTCTATCGAGAGCTGCGTATCAGAAACGAATCTGCTGCTGCAAGCTGCTGCAAGCCTGGCTGAAGGGCTGGAAGAAACCCTGACTCTTCACCGGCTCAACGTATTTCCCGAGCTGGGTGTGAGCTTCAAGACGACGAACCTGATTGAGAGTGTAATGTCGCGGCTTGAAGCTAAGACGCACCGGGTAACACGCTGGCGGACGAGTGATCAGAAGCTCAGGTGGTGCGGCTCGGCCTTGTGGGCGATGGAGCGACAGTTTCGCCGCGTCAAGAATTATCGGAATCTCAACTTGCTGAAACAGGCTCTTCAGAACACACTTTCATCCACGAACTTCGCCGCGGCGTAAGCCGCAATCATGCGCGCATCGCCTGAATTTCAACTAGACTTGAGACATTCCCCCGCAGCTTAACTGAAGGCGTTAGGGCGACAATTCGACTTAAATCAGGACAGTCATGAAAAGGTTTGTGCTCGCGGTGATGATGATCACTTGGACGACCGAAGCCCAAGGCCAAACTCGTGGAAAGGTGGTAAGCCTATCAGGCGCCGCTGTGGATTCGGCCTTACAGGAGTTAGTGCTGAAGCCAGCCGAAGTTGCGCGTGAGTTGTCGACCGAAGCACCAAATCTTTATCAGGTCGTCGTTCTCCTGAAGCGCCTCGCCACAGCAGCAGAAATTCACGAGCGCTGGACCGATATCATTTTTGTTCGAAGTGGGAGCGCGGTTCTTCAGACTGGCGAGGGCCTGGTGGAAAAAAAGCAAATGGCTCCCAGCGAATGGACCGGTTCTGCCGTTAAGAATCCCGAGAGCCGGTCTGTCTCCGCCGGAGGCATTGTCTTGATCGCAGCAGGTGTTGCGCACCAGTGGCAGCCGAGTGGATCAGAACCATTTTCGTACATTGTCGTTAAGGTTCGACCCGGCCGCGCAGCGCCCTAACACTCGCTGAAGCTGACAAGCGATCTAATGAAGCTCGCTCCGCTCGCATTTTTGTTTGATTCGCCCGCAGCTTAACTTTTGGCGTTAGACGGATGCGCGAGTTTCTCCCGACGCAACCGCACGAGCGACTTCTTTTCGTGTTGCGCCCAGTGACACGAGAGCTCGAATCTGCAGATCCAGAGTGACACTAGGATCGCCTGCTTCCATCTTGGCTACGCGTGACTGACTAGATCCTAGCTGCTTTGCAAGCTCTGTCTGAGAAAGTCGTCTCCTCGTTCGGTGACGTTTGAGGCTGCTACCGAGCGCGACACGCAACTCAATGAGTGTTCCCTCCTCATCCGAGAGGCCGAGGAATTCTTTTGTAGATCCGATCTTCCAGCCAGCAGCCTCGAGTCGTTTGCGCTTATTTGTGTCCATTCTAACTCCCACGTGAAAGGGCATCGTAATCTCGAAGTCGCCGCTTACAGTTGCTGATCACTCGCGATGGAGTGGCCCTAGTGGTCTTGGCGAACACCTCAGCGATTACGATTGCATCTGCATCGATTCGGTGGACGATACGCCAAGTTTTGTCTTCATCCACGATCCTAAGTTCATGGCAGCGATGGCCGATTACGGGCATTGGTCTTGATTGCGGGAGGGAAAGCTTATCGCCACGTTGAACGCGTCGAAGTAGCACGCCAGCTTCGATTCGGGCATTCTTCGATAACGGTGGTGTTTTGACTTCTCCATGAAGCCAAACCAACGGCCTGTCGGTCATACGAAGAATGATATGTCAGGAGTGACATATGTCAACCTTGGCATACGCTAATTGTTCCCGGTTCACCGCCTAACACACGCTGATGCTGACGAGCGATTTAACGTTGCTCGCTTTGCTCGCTTTTATATGATTCGCTCGCAGCATAGCTACAGGCGTTAGGCGGCGCAATTGTTAGCAACGCGTCCTCAACCAGAAAGGCCGTCGTGATGATTGAGAAACTAAACGGGTTATCGGTCGATGGATCACCGAAGGAGCGACCGCAGCGGGTGCGGAAACCCCCTCCTACGAAAATTCTTGCCAGCGATGTCTATCAATGGCGACTTGGGCTCGCATGAGCCGTGCGGCGTGTGAACCACGCTACATTTCTGGCCTTGGGCCATTGCAAGGACGGGTCTTGGGCAAAAACGGCGAGGCGATGCGGTCAATGTCTTCTTGAAATCACTTACATGACATACTCGACAAAGTCAAAGTTTCTGCTCGCATGCGGGGTCGCGTTGGGGCCATTGTTCTATGTCGTGGTTGCGATACAGATTCTGACGCGCAGCGGTTTCGACATCAGGAGACACCCCCTTAGCCTGCTGAGCCTCGGCGACGCAGGCTGGATTCAGGTGGTGAACTTCATGCTCACCGGGGTGCTAGCAATTGCGTGCTGCGTTGGGATGAGGCGAGTTTTGCGCAACGCTCGTGGCGGAATCTGGGGCCCTCTGCTGATCGGGCTCTTCGGCCTCGGAATGATTGCCGCAGGGCTCTTTCCACCCGATCCTCTGCTCGGTTTTCCGCCTGGCACGTCGTCGGGGATACCTGCACACATGAGCGGACGTGCTGCGCTGCATGGCGTCGGTTTCTTCGTGGCATTTCTTTCCCTGACAGCCGCCTGCTTCACATTTTCATGGCGATATGTCGCCATTGGGAGATCGGGTTGGGCTGCCTATTCGATCGCAACCGGACTCGTCACGCCGGCGCTCATATCGGCGGGCATAGCGATTCAAAGTGCAACCAGCATTACTTTGTTTGTCGTCGGAATCATTGCCTTCGGTTGGGTTTCGGCAAGTGCAGGGCAACTGATGGGGTAGGGCCAGAGAGATTCCTGACAACGGGTTCTAGAGACATATTTGACAAGGTTTGCTCGTAGCGGGAGCTGTGGGAAAGCGGGAAACGCGGCGGTGTGGGAGGCGGCGTTTTCCGCTTTCCCACAGCTCGGATTCAGATGAACGACTGGCCCAACTCCGCGCTGCACCGGACTTCGAGCCGCGCGTCGCTCGTCGCGAGTGCGCTACCATTTCGCGTGCGGCTGGAAGCCGGTGAGCTTTGAACGTTGGGCCTTTTCTAGATTCACCACAGGAGGAGCTATGTCTCGTCGTATCGCTACCCTACTAGTCCTATCCGTTTTCCTACCCTCGATCGCAAGCGCCCAAAGCGCATCGAACGAGCCGGCTTTAGCAAATACGTTCAAGGACGCACAGCTCAAATGGGGACCCTGTCCTGCCTTCATACCGAAAGGCTGCCAAATCGCTGTTCTTCACGGTGATCCGTCCAAAGACAACGCAGACGTCTTCTTTAAGGTGCCTGCAAACTTCGACATTCCGGACCATTGGCATACGTCCGCAGAACGGATGGTGCTCGTGTCAGGGAAGCTTCGGGTCACGTACGATGGTCAAGAGCCCGTCACGCTGAGGCCTGGAATGTACGCGTATGGGCCAGCGAAGGTCTCGCACAAGGCTTCTTGCGCCAAGGGAACTCCATGCGTGCTGTTCATCGCTTTCGAGTCATCGGTTGATGCCTTTCCGACGGAAAACAAACCTAAGTAGCAAAAGGCCCAACCAGCGGTTCCACCGGCGCAGCCGCCTTGCGGCGGCTGCGCCGGTGAACCTAGGCGTTATGCGTCACGCCGCATGATTAAGCGTGCCCGCTCCTGAAGTCGTGAGCGGCGCAATCGTCCACTCCGTCGCCTGTTCCAAGTCTTCATCGTTCTCGTGCCGCATCCCAACTGCGCTGCACTTTCCGCGTGCGCTACTGCGCCGCTGAAGCGCAGGACGTCAACCGGCATTGAGAGAGGAGAAGTCATGAGCAATATCGTTCGATGGATGTCCCGGCGTTGGATCCGCCGGTGAGAACAGGCGCGCTCACGATGAGAAGTACGGTCAGACTGCGAAGCAGACGATTCACCGAAGCCTCCTCGGGATCCTCGGATATTTAATTTGGTGGGTATTCCATCGATATCGATCATCGACTGTTTCGCGCGGAAGGCGGAGCAGTTGCCTGCCGGGGCTACCTGCTGGCCCCCTGGCGCTCGGCAGGAATGAACCTTCGGTGCGTGTCGGCCACAGTGCGAGTCAGGTGCGCGTCGGGATGAACCGCGCCACCCCCTACTTCGCGGATCTGCGGCGATGCGAAACCGGCCGTCCGCTCCGAGCCGGCTTTCCGGCTTCCTTCAGGCCCGCCTGTAGAACGGCAAGACCGGTCCAGCGCAGCACTTCCACCGCCTCATCCTCGGACAACCGGCAGACGTCCTTCATGACCACGAGCGCCTCGGGCCCCATGGTCAGGGCCAGCGCCGCGCGGAGGCGGCGCCACCGGGGCTCCGAAAGTTGCGTTCGCAACTCCGACAGGACCCTGTCGAGATAGAGCATCCGTCGTCCCACGCGAACAAGGGTCGGCGCCGAATCTCCCCGGCGCCGGGCGTCGATCCATTGGTCCATGTACACCCTCAGCGCGGTGCGCACCTGTGCCTCGTTGGCGAAAATAGTCCTGTTCATCACGTCGAGGAGGATGCGGAGCCGGTCGCCCGCCCCGCGCTCCTCGATGTCCCGGATCTCCCGCTCGACCGGCTCGAACATGGGCGTGATCGTCGCGATCTCCAGCAGGAGAGACTCCTGGGATGGAAAGTACCGGTACGCGGTCGCTCGGGAGATCCGCGCCGCCGCGGCCGCTTCCTCAACCGTGGGAGTGACCTGCTGCCGCAGCAGACCCACGGCCGCTTCCACGAGGACGGCGCGCGTCCGTTCCTTCTGGTTCTTCCGGCCGGTCCCTTGACGTGAGACTTTCATCTCATTAGAATACTCATGTCTCATTTACAGCGCAAGCGCTTGGAGGGCGTATGGAAACCATGAACAGCCGGCCCACGGAAGAGGTGTGGGTGCTGGGGCACAAGATCAGGCCCTGGAACACAGACGAAAGCTACGGGCTGGTCGAAATCACGTCGCCCCCGAAGGTGCCCGGACCGCCGCCGCATTACCACAAGAGCGAGCGCGAGTTCTTCCTCATCCTGAAGGGCACTCTCGACGTGATGACCGACGGCCGGTGGCAGGCGATGCCCGCCGGAAGTTTCGTCGAACTTCCGCCCGACACCGTCCACACCTTCATCAACAACACGGCCGAAGACGTCGTGTGGATCACGGGGTGGCGCCCCAAGGGGTTCCAGAGGTTCTTCGAAGACTTCGGAATCCCTGCCGACCGGGAAGCCGCCAGCGAGCAATCCGTCTCGGACAACATTGTCCAGAGAGTCGTGCAGAACTGTGAAACCTACGGAATGTTTCTGAAGAAGTAAGGTGCGGCCGGCGCAATTCACCAGGTTCTGCGGCATCATTCACGCGAGTCGCTCCCTAGCACGAGTACCCGCCGGTTCGCTGAGCTTGGAACGTTGGGCGGCCATCCTATGCCGGACGTAGTAGAGAGTGGCCGTACGCGGCCGAAGGATCCGAAAACGGATAGCGAGGAGAAGTCTATGGCAGAAACGACAGCTGTTGATCCCTGGCACTGGCAAGATCAATTCGGTTTCTCCCAAGCAATCGACGTGCGCGGAGCAAAGCGCGTGTTGTATTGCGCCGGGCAGACCTCCGTCGATGCTGACGGGGCGCTGATGCATGTCGGTGATATGGCAGCCCAGGTGGATCAAGCGCTAAACAACCTCGAAACAGTCTTGGGCCAGGCCGGCCTTACGCTCGTGAACGTCGTTCGCTTAAACTACTACACGAAGGATGTAGAGGCATTCGTCCAGGCAGCAGGTTCATTTGGCGCCCGCCTTTCTGGCGCTGGCTGTAAGCCATCGTCTACGGTGCTCGGGGTCGCCAGCCTGTTCTATCCCGA
This sequence comes from Gemmatimonadaceae bacterium, assembly GCA_046595175.1. Taxonomy (GTDB): domain Bacteria; phylum Gemmatimonadota; class Gemmatimonadetes; order Gemmatimonadales; family Gemmatimonadaceae; genus UBA4720. The sequence continues at coordinate 1,692 of JBKJPM010000155.1, read as the reverse complement.
CATGCTTGTCGAGATTGAAGCAACGGCTGTGGAATAGAGCCTCGGGTGAGGCGCTGCGTGGTGAATGTAATTTGGGGGCCGGGTCTTCGTTTGATGCTTTCAGCGTCTCTTCGAGAACACGGTCACGCCCTCAATACCGTCGAATCCGGCGTCCGTAGTCACCAGTTGCGCGTTGTGGGTCTTCGCTACGGCCAGCATCATCGAGTCAGCCATCGCTAGCGAGTGCGCGAGACTGAGGTCCGCTGCCAGCAGAGCGACTTCCTCCGTCAGGTCAACGATCCGCGTCTTCTTCATGGCGGCCACGGCGTGCAATGCGTCTTCCTCGGAACGTTCGCGCTTGATCCACTTGTACACCTCGTAGATCGCGATCGTGGGGGTCACTACAAGCGAAGCGTTTCGGAGTCGCGACGAGAATTCATCGGCATGCGGCCCGTCAGCGAAGAACTCGATCCAGCCCGAGGAATCGACAACGATCAAACACGATCCTTTTTTTCGCGGAAGCCGCTGGTCTTCATTCCGCGCACAAACCCACGCATCCCGGAAAGCGGCCGATCAGGCACCAGAGCGATGACTCCACCCTTTGCTATCACTTGAAATTCCTGGCCGGGCCGGAGGTCGATCCGCGAGCGCACGTCCTTCGGGATCACTACTTGATATTTCGAGGAAAGCTTCGTTCTGGCCATGTGTCTCCCGGATCGGGCGATCGATCATCAGTATCGTAAAACACTCCGCCGCGGAGCGCAACGGTAGAAAGCGCCGAGAGGAAAGGTCTTTTTTGCGAATAAATCCTCACCCCCGCAACCTCCTCATCGCCTCCGGCAATCGTTCCGCGAGATCCATCGCTGCCAGTCCCGTGTCGCCCATTTCTTCCTCCAGCAGGTCGCCGGCAAATCCGTGGAGGTAGACCGCCGTGCAGGCGGCGTCGAAGGGGTCGATGCCTCGGGCCAGAAACGCGGCGAGGATGCCGGCCAGGACGTCGCCCATGCCGCCGGTGGCCATGCCGGGGTTGCCGGTGGGGTTCACGCGGACGTGGCCGTCGGGGTCGGCGATGAGGGTCTGGTGGCCTTTCAGGACCACGATGCATTGGCACTGCCGCGCGGCGTTGCGCGCGGATTCGACGCGGTCGGACTGGATGGCGGCGGTGGTGGTTGCCAGCAATCTGGCCAGCTCGCCGGGGTGAGGGGTGATCACTCGCACGCGCTTCTTCGGATTGATCTCCGCGGCGCGGCCGGCGTAGGCGTTGAGCGCCGAGGCGTCGATGACCAGGGGGACTTCGAGGGCGTCGAGGATGCGGCGGATCTGCTGGTAGGCCGGCTCCGTGTCGGGCAGGCCGGGGCCGGCCAGCACGGCCGACTTTTTCTGCAGCGTTTCGATGATGGCTTCGGCATTGCCGGTGAAGGTCATGGCCTCGCAGGACGCGCCGGTGACGATGATTGCGGTCTCGCGATCGGTGCAGACGGTGACCAGTCCTGCGCCGCTGCGAATGGCGCCGCGCGCGCAGAGCACTGCGGCGCCGCTGCGTCCCGGCGAGCCGGCCAGGATGCCGACGTGGCCGTACGTTCCCTTGTGCGAGTCGCTGGCGCGCGGCTGCAGAAACGGGAGCACATCCTCCGGCACGTTGAGGGCGAGGGTCACGCCTTCGTCCTCGATGGCGGCGTGGGGGATGGAGATCGGCGCCACGATCACTTCGCC
>JBKJPM010000254.1:0-9767 GCA_046595175.1 Gemmatimonadaceae bacterium | reverse complement strand
CGCTTTCCTCAGCGAGTCACCGCTCGGCGGACTGGCCTGGTACCAGATCTTCATCGCGAACCTTCTTGCTGCCGCTGCGATGGGATGGTTCGTCTGGAAACGGCACCCGACACTGGGAAAAAATCTTACGGATGCTCTCGAAGGGACGGACGACTAACTGCAGTGAGTTTTCTATCCGTGTGCGACTACGCCGAAACCTGTGCGCCTGCAGCATCGTCCCGTCCAGACCCAACCCACCGAAAAAACACAACGGTGAGGATCACGTAAAAAACGATTCCGCCGGGAATCCACATGATGAGCCCACCAAGCTGCTGGTCATCCAGTGGCGAGAGTCCCCAGATTCGCGGAGCGGAGCTGTAGGCCGGGTAGAGAATCGTATCGGCCATCGTGATGTAAACAGCGACGATCGACATCGGTATGATCATCAGGAAGCAGTACAGCATCTGACCTGGATACGACAGCCGGGGTAACTCTGGCAGTGGACTCAGAAAAGGCCACCACATAAGTACTGCCGCGGCCATGAACATCAGGTGCTCGCCAATGTGTACGCCGTGCCCCGACAGGGTCGCATTGTACATCGGCGGCAGGTGCCAGACAGCGATCACCACATTGAAGATCACGAAGCAGATTACCGGTCGTGTCACGAATCGCGCGGCTGAAGCGACTGGCTTTGAAGTGAGGAGCGGCCGCAGCATCCAGCCGGGAGTGCCAAGCAGCAGCAGCGGCGGCACGAGCAGCGTGATCAACAGGTGCTGCACCATATGCGCGCTAAACAGGTAGTAGTCGCTCAAGTCATGAAGCGGCCCGTTAAGCGAGGCAAAGATTACGAAAAGCCCAGCAAAGAAATAAATCTGCTGAGAGACCCGCGGCCGTTTCTTCAGGCGCGACGATGCCCATAAATACAGCCCCGCGAGCACACCGAGTCCGATGACCGTGCTGGGGTGCACAGTCCATTGGATCCAGTCAATCCTGGCAACGGGGTGAAGGAGCGCGAACACAAGGTTCATCTTATTTGAAAGAACTCGAACTGCGACAGGGAGCGATGGAGCGATGGATAAGTACCGAGAAATTTAAAGGGGAACTACTCGGACATTTTGAATGTCGTTGCAGTTCCCCTAAAGCCGTCCTCCGCACTTATCCCTCGCTCCCTCGCTCCCTGTCGCAGTTAAGAACCTATCCGTGGAGCCGAACTCCGAGATGTCCAAAGAGGAACATCAGCGCGACCAGCGTCAAAGCTGCAATGACCAATGGCCCGACAAAGAGCGCGCGAAAGAGTTTATGATCGTACTTCAGGTGCATATAGAACATCACAACCACAATGAACTTGAACGCCGACATGATCAGCAGTAGCGGAACGAACGCCCGCGACGCGACGAATGACGGGATGTAGTAAGCCCAGACTTCCAGAACTGTGATCAGCGTGAGAATCAGCGCAACCCATTTGTAGGTTGCCCACGTTGGGTGCGCGTGAACTTCTGCGCCGTGTGCGTGCTCGGGGGTCGTATGTGTGTGGTCGGTCATGGCTATCGAATCAGGTAGATGAGCGTGAAGATCACGATCCAGATTACGTCGACGAAGTGCCAGTACAGGGCTGCGATGTCCACGTTCAGCGCATCAGCAGGTCCGAGCCCGCGCTTGTAGTCAATCGCCAGCAGTGTCAACAGCCAGATGACACCGGCAGTGACGTGCGCGCCGTGGAAACCTGTCAGTGTGAAGAATGTCGAACCGAACAGGTTGGTCCGGATCGAAAGTCCTTCATGTACGAACGACGTGAACTCGTACGCCTGGAATCCCAGGAAGGTGGTGCCGAGGAGTGCCGTCACCCAGAGCCAGAGCCTGGAGGAACGGAGCTGCCGGTCCCACCAGCCTGTCGGCATCGGGAGATCCTTATTCTGCACAGCTGCAAGCGCGAGCACCATCGCGAGCGATGACATCAGCAGCACGAACGTAGACGCCGAAGTGACCGGGATGTTCAGGATCGCTTTCATCTTCTGGCCGGTCGCCGGATCGGTCCACACTTCATGCGGGAATGGCCCGACTCTGCTGCGTCCCTTATAAATCAGGTATGTCGAGATCAGCGACATGAAGAGCATGCACTCTGAACCGATGAAGGCCCAGATTGCAATCTTCCGGTTGTCGAGACCCGTAGACGTGTAGTGGTGCGCGGCTGGTGCGGACATTACTAGTGGTGCTCCGGTTCGAGCGGGCTCAGGAGCCAGCTATAAAGACCTACGACAAGGATTGCAGCTCCAAGGAAGATTACCGCGATGTGGGTGAGCAGGCCGCAGAACATCAGGACCAGTCCGAACGCAACGATCAGCGGTTTGATGCTGTTGTACGGCATCACGATTCCCATCTGCGCCGACGTCTTTCCTTCCTGTGCATTGGCGCGCGCACTCTCTGCATCCTTCTCATTTCCTTCCCAGAGTGGATAGCGCGACGTAACAGTTGGAATTACGGCGAAGTTGTAATCGGGCGGCGGCGAAGGAATCGACCACTCCAGGGTTCCAGCCTTCCATGGATTCGGACCCGCAATCTCACCGCGCTTCCTGCTTCGGAAGAAGTTGAAGACGAAGATGAGCGTCGCGACGACGAGCAGGTATGCACCAATGCTCGACATCAGGTTGAAAGTGTCCCATCCCTGGCCGGAGTCGTACCGGTAGATACGACGCGGCATTCCCAGCATTCCGGAGAAGTGCATAGGGAAGAAGGTCAGGTTCATCGCGATGAAGTTCAGCCAGAAATGCCAATGACCAAGTTTCTCGTTCATGAGCCGGCCGGTCATCTTCGGGAAGTAATGGTAGATGCCTCCCATAATTCCCATGATCGATCCGCCGAAGAGCACGTAGTGGAAGTGCGCGACGATGAAGTAGGTATCGGTCTGTTGCAGGTCGGTTGGCGGTGAAGAGTGCATGATGCCGGAAATTCCACCGATGGTGAACAGGGCCACGAGTCCAATTCCGAAAAGATTCGCCGTCGTATAGCGAATATGGCCCTGCGCCATCGTGGCGATCCAGTTGAAGATTTTCACGCCTGTAGGAATGGCGATAAGCATCGTCGCCATGCTGAAGAACGTGTCTCCAATCGGGCCCATTCCCACAGCGAACATGTGGTGAGCCCACACTCCGAATCCAAGCACCGCGATCAGGATTCCCGAGTACACCATGACGGGGTACCCGAACAGTGGCTTCTGTGCATGTGTCGGGAGAATTTCCGAAACCAGCCCGAATGCTGGGAGAATCAGGATGTAAACCTCCGGGTGCCCGAATACCCAGAACAGGTGCTGCCAGAGGAGCGGGTCAGCTCCGGCGGAAACCGTATAGAAGTTGGTTCCGAAGAAACGATCGAACAGCAGGAAGACAAGCGCGATCGTAATCACCGGGAAAGCCAGTACCAGCAGGAACTGCACGACAAACGACATCCACGTAAACATCGGCATGCGCATGAGCGTCATGCCCGGCGCACGCAGGTTAATGATCGTCGTAAGGAAGTTGAATGCTGCCGCGAGCGACGATATACCGAGGATCTGAAGACCGATCACCCAGAAGTCGATGTTTACTGCCGCGGAATAAAATTTCGTGGTGAGCGGCGTGTAGCCGAACCATCCGCCGTTCGGGGCCATTCCAAAAAGGATCGGCACCGTTATGAAAATTCCGCCGAACAGGTACACCCAGTAGCTGAATGCATTGAGCCGGGGGAACGCCACGTCGCGCGCCCCGATCTGCAGCGGTATCAGGTAATTAAAGAAAGCCGCCGACAGAGGCATGACCGCGAGGAAGATCATCGTGGTCCCGTGCATCGTGAACAGCTGATTGTACGTCTGTGCAGAGAGCAGTGTGCCGTTTGGCTGCTGTAGCTGCATCCGGATCAGCACCGCCTCGATTCCGCCAATGATGAAGAAGCTCAGCGCGGTGTAGAGGTACAGTGTTCCGATTCTCTTATGATCTACAGTCGTGAGCCAGCTCCATAGTCCGGACTGCCCGTCATACGAGTCATGGACATGCTCACGTTCCTGGATAACCGTCGTTGCCATTCCTTTCTCCGTTTACTTCAGGGCCTGCAGATACGCGACAATGTCCGCGATCTGCTGGTCGTCGAGTCCCATGCTCAATGTCGTCTTGAGCTTCGGATCATATTCACCTTTACCGAGTGTCGGCATGATGGAGCCCGGCTTCATTTTTTGCGCGTTCTTGATCCAGCGACCTAGATGTTCCGTGTCGTTCGGATATGTGCCCGCGGCGAGCGTGTAGCGCGAACCAATGTGTGTCAGGTTCGGCCCGATATTGCCAACCGACATTGGATTGCCGGCGATCGCATGGCAGGCAATGCACGCGTTGGATGAGTATACCTGCTGCCCGCGCGCCGGATCACCCTGGAGCGAAGCATTGAACACGAGATCCTTTGGAACTGGCGAGTGCGGTATAGCCCACGACGGGATCTTGTCAGCGGGGAAAATGTATCCCGCATCCGCCGCCGCAGCCGGCGCGGCGACCGCCACGGTGCTCGAGGCAGAGACAGGCGCTGCAACTGCGCCGAAAGCCGCAGGCTTCTGCTGGCCAGCTACCCAGCTTGCAAACTCGGCCGGCTGCACCGTGAACACCCTGAACCGCATGTTCGCATGTGAGTCCCCACAATACTCGGCGCAGAATCCATTCCATACGGAGGATTTCAATGACGAGTCCGGCGTGTACCAGATATGATTTGTCCGGTTCGTAATTACGTCACGCTTGCCACCCAGCTGCGGCGTCCAGAACGAGTGAATCACGTCGGCTGAATGCAGAGTGAAGTTCACCGTCCTTCCAACGGGCACATACAGCTCGTTCGCCGTTATGATGTTGTATTCGGGGTATCTGAATTCCCACCACCACTGGTGGCCAATCACTTCGACCTGGAGCGACCCGGAGGGCGCAGCCTTCTGCGTGGAGAAGATCGTCTTCACCGTAGGCACCGCGATGAATACGAGAATTACGGCGGGAATGATGGTCCAGAGAATTTCCAGCGTCGTGTTGCCATGCGTTTGCGGCGGCTTCTTGTCTTCCCCGCGATGGCGATAGCGGAAGACCACGAATATTAGGGCGGCTTCAACCAGAACAAAAACGATCGTTCCGAGCAAAAGCAGGAGATTCCAGAGATCGTCGGATGCACGACTGAATTCCGAATGCGGAACGAAAGTCGTGTTGGGATACTCCTTGTTACATGCTGCCAATACCATCGCGAGAACAGCGACTGCGCCAAAAGACGCGAGCTGCCGCCAGCGGTGTTTACCTGTCATTCGGTTTTTCCTCGGATTTCCTTTGAGCAAAGCCAGACAAAGGTAACGATTTCCGGTATGGGGAAGGAAGCATAGTCCCCTGATTTTTAACCGCTTAATCGACTTTCCTGGGCGACGTCATAAGCGCGGGATTCAGAATGCGGTCGAGTTGCTCGCGGGTCATGAGTCCCTTATCGCACACAAGATCGTATACGCCCCTTCCAGTTTCCAACGATTCTTTCGCAATTGCTGAAGTTATTTCGTAGCCGAGGGCTGGGACAAGCGCCGTAACAACACCTATAGACTGCTCGACAAACATTCGCATTCGCTCCGGATTCGCCGTAATTCCCTCGATACATCGCTCCCGCAGCACGTTGCATGCACTCGCCAGCATCGCTAACCCGCGCAGTAGCCGGTACGCAATGACAGGCTCGAAAACGTTCAGCTGCAGCTGACCCGCTTCCGCGGCCATGGTGACAGTCACGTCGCCGCCAATGATGTCGAAGCACACCTGGTTCACAACCTCGGGAATCACCGGATTGACTTTTCCCGGCATAATCGACGATCCCGGCTGCATTGCGGGCAGGTTTATCTCCCCGAAGCCTGCCCTGGGGCCCGAGCTCAGAAGACGAAGATCATTGCAGATTTTCGACAGCTTGACGGCACATCGCTTGAGAACACCGGACAGCTGTACGAATACTCCCGTGTCCGCGGTTGCCTCGACCAGGTCGGGGGCGGTAATCAGTTCGAGGCCCGTTAATCGGGACAGGTGCCTCCGCACAAACTCGGCATACCCGGGAGGCGCATTGATCCCCGTTCCGATTGCCGTCGCCCCCATGTTGATCTCACGAATGAGCGCCTGCGCCTCGCCGAGCCGTTCCACATCCTCGAGTATGGTATGGCCAAAGGCCGTGAACTCCTGACCCAGCGTCATTGGAACCGCGTCCTGCAGTTGCGTGCGACCCATCTTTATAAATGGGGAAAACTGCTCACCCTTTCTGAGAAACGCCGCAGCGAGCGCAGCCATCGACTCCTTGAGTTCCTCGATGCTTGTATGAAGCGCAATCTTTACCGCAGTGGGATACACGTCGTTCGTTGACTGGCTGAGATTGACATGGGTGTTTGGATGAATGACGTCATACTCCCCACGTGACTTCCCCATGATTTCCAGGGCACGGTTCGCGATCACTTCATTTGCGTTCATGTTCGTGGAGGTGCCAGCTCCTCCCTGGAAAACATCCACTGGGAAATGCTCATGATGCCGGCCCTCGCGAATTTCCCGACAGGCACCTGCGATCGCATCCGTTACGGGGCGATCGAGCAGGCCGAGCTCGAGGTTGGAAAGCGCAGCTGCCTCTTTTACAGATCCCAGCGCGGCTAGCAGGGACGGGAATTCGCTAAGCGGGATCCCGCTGATCGGAAAATTTTCCATCGCTCGCAGCGTCTGGATACCATACAGCGCATCCGCTGGCACGTCGCGTTCGCCCAGCAGGTCATGTTCTCGGCGGTAGCCGTGCGGGGAATAGGAGTTCACGTCATTACCTGGCATAGGACGATACGTAATCGGGCAAGCCCCACCATGGTGCAACTCGTGCAAGGGTTATGGGTATGACAGGGGGTCGGGTGTCTTTTTGATGTTACTCGCCACCATTTTCTAGCAGAGTGACCCTGCGAGTACTAAAGTAGTCATTGAGCAAGTATCCCCAAAACGCTGCCACGGCGGCTCAACTGCGGACCCATGATCTCTGGATTTGTTCGAAAGTCGTCGCTGATTGCAGCTCTTGTTTTTGTCGGTTGCGGTAAGGATTCAAGTGGACCTGCCGCGGTACCGACCTCAGTGGCCGTTGCTTCTGGCACAGCCCAGAGTGCCATAGCAGGATCGGTTGTCACCCCGGCGCTGTCCTTCTCGGTGAAAGACCAGAACGGAAACCCCCTGGCCGGTATTCCCGTGACGATCACGGTGACCGGCGGCGGAACACTGACAGGTTCGCCACCAGCGACCACAACCGGCGAGACATCGATCGGCGTCTGGACCTTAGGCACCATCGTGGGAGTTAACACCGTTACGATCAAGGCTGGCAGTCTTGCACCGATAACATTCTCGATCACCACCGTTGCCGGTCCGCCGACTCAGATCATCGCCGCGTCGGGTGGAGGGCAGAATGCGCCTGCCGGAAGTACGCTTGCACCAATCACGGTGAAGGTGGCGGACCAGTTTGGAAACGGGGTCGCAGGCCGCCCTGTGACGATCACGGTGCTTGATGGCGGTGGAGCCGTCGCTCCTGTCTCAGGTACCACGGACGCCTCCGGTCAGTTTGGCGGAATCACCTGGACGCTGGGCAAATCTGCTTTACCGCAGAATCTGTCGGTGTCCTCCGGGCCGATTGTGGGCAAGGTTCCGGCGGTAGTTAGCACTGCCTACACTCTGGAAGTCAGATATTTCGGCGGTGATCCGACGCCCGAAATCAAGGCAGCGTTCGACAACGCCGCTGGCCGCATAAAGGGCGCAATAGTCGGAACGCTCGGTGGGGTCCCATTCAATAACGTGGCGCTGGGTGATCCGGCGCAGCCGAACACCAATTGCGGGGTGACTGGAGTCACGCTGAACGAGGTGGTTCGCGATGTCATAATATTTGCGCAGATCAAGCCCATTGACGGACCGGGAAAAATTCTGGGACAGGCTGGGCCCTGTCTGGTTCGCAACACCAGTCGATTGACGATTATCGGAGTCATGCAGTTCGACTCCGAAGATTTGGCCGCACTGGCAGCGAACAATGGACTCGAGCCTGTGATTCTGCACGAGATGTCGCATGTTGTCGGTTTCGGCACTTTGTGGGACGAGAAAACGCCTTCCCTTTTGGCGGGTCCGGGAAGTCCCGACCCACGCTTTACCGGACCGAAAGCCCAGGTCGAGTGCTCGGTTGCAGGGGGAACCACGCTTTGTGCGGGCGGTGTGGCCGTCGAGAATTGCGTGGGCATTCCAAATTGCGGCGCCGGCACGCAGGATTCGCATTGGCGTGAAGGCAGTTCCACGATTCCCGGATTCAGGACGGAGCTGATGACTGGTTTCATTTCCCGAAGTATCCTCAATCCCTACAGCACCATGACGATCCAGTCGTTCGCTGACCTGGGCTACACCGTGAACGCTCTTGCGGCTGACGCCTACAGTGTTCCAGGTCCGTCGCTGAGAGCGTTGCTCCAACTGGATGACGCCGGGGTGAATTTGTTGAGTGGGGAATCGATCCGGCATCCAAAAGCAATGGTTTCAAGGACGGGCGCAGTCACTCCAATGGACAAACAATGAAAGAACGAATCCGGCTTGGTATTGCTGCGTCCGTAATCACGCTGATCGCAGCGTGCACGACGAGCGACAAGGCGGCGACTCCTGCTGATACAGCGACTGGTAAGGCTACGGCAGTCGCTCCGGCCAGTGCATCGCCGCCGGTGGTATCTGCGCCGACCGTTGATTCGGTGCCGCCCGCTCGCCCGCGTGCTGTTACCAAGGCAGCCGCTACCAAGGCGAGGACATCAACCCCGCCGAAGAGCACTGGTAGTACAGACACGTCCGTTCCAATGGGATATGACAGTGCCTTTAAGCCGCGTGCGACTGTTGATGAAAAGGGAAACATCACGCCCATCAAGCGCGACACGGTGAAGAAGTAGGGTCAGCGCTAATGATGTTTCACGAGGCGCGCTCTGCGCTTAGACTGGGCGTTCTGCTGATTCTTGCTGTTATTGCATCGAGCTGCGGTCACAAGAGTCCGGTAGCACCACCCCCGGCCGACACCACCTATAGCATCGAAATCCGGTACTACGGTCCGGATCCCAGTCCACAGGTCCGTGCTGCATTCGAGACCGCCAGATTGCGGATTGAATCGATGATCACTGCGGATCTCCCCGCGACCAAGGTAAACAACGTCAATCTCACCGACGCGAATACGTGTGGCGTTCCGGCGACGGTAAATGAGACAATCGACGACCTCGTGATTTACGCAACAGTGAAAACGATTGATGGAGTGGGGAAGGTGCAGGCATCATCAGGCCCGTGTCTCGTGCGATCGACGGGGAAGCTCCCGGTCATTGGAAGGATGGAGATGGATGTAGACGATCTCACACTGTTGGCGAGCACCGGACGCCTGAACGCGGTCGTTCTGCACGAGATGCTTCACGTGTTGGGATTTGGAACCATCTGGGACCAGGTATCCCCGGTGAGATTGAGTGGCGCTGGCAGTGATGATCCGAGGTTCAACGGCCCGCTGGCGATCCAGGCGTGCACGAGCGCGGGTGGAAGCTCGATCTGTGCTGCCGGTGTTCCGGTGGAGAGCTGCGTTGGAATCGCACAATGCGGCACCGGCACGCGCGACTCGCACTGGCGTGAACCGATATTTCGAACTGAGCTGATGACCGGTTTCATCGAGGCGACCAATGTCCCCATGCCTTTGAGTGCAATGACGATTCAGTCATTGGCGGACTTGGGGTACAGTGTAAACGTTGCGGCTGCTGATGCCTACAAGAT
>JBKJPM010000175.1:0-5810 GCA_046595175.1 Gemmatimonadaceae bacterium | reverse complement strand
CGCGATTTCCTGAATGGTGATCGTATTTGATCCGCTGCTTCCGATAAGGGTAACCACATCCCCCGGCTCGCATTCCATACCGGTCACATCGAACATTGTCATATCCATTGTGACACGCCCGGTGATACGAACGGTTTCCCGATTGAGCAAAGCCGATGACCGGTTGCTCAGCCCGCGCGGATATCCATCTGCGTAACCGGCCGCGACTGTTGCGACACGCATCGGAGCTCCTGCTACGAATGTCGCGTCATAACTCACAGTGTCACCCGGTTCCAGATTGCGTACATCCACGACTGAGGCTCGCATATGGACAACTGGCAGCGGGTCGAGTTCTGCCCCGCTTCCAACTCCATACAGGAATACACCGGGTCGCACCACGCTCCACCTGCTCGACGCCGATCGAACTGTCGAGGCGCTCGCGTCGCAGTGCAGCATTCCCGGCTTTGAAGGGAGATCTGCAATCGCCCTGTCAAAACGCGCTATCTGCTCTTCCAGCGACCCATTTTCCATTTGCGCGGAGTGGAAGTGGGTGTACGCACCTTCTGGTGGAAATTCGCCAACGACGCTGGCCACGCTTCCAATTTCCCTCCAGGGAATCCCGGCACGGCTCATCCCGGTATCAATAGACAATTGCCAGGGCCTGCCGTTCTTACCCCATTCCCTGATTTGGGACTCGCGAGACAGCGAAGGCGTCAGCCGGAGCTCTTCAATCGCCTTGAGCTCGGCGTCGAGAACGGGGGTAAAAACGATTATCGGGCGTGACACTCCGGCCGCCCTGAGCTCTGCACCTTCTTCGACGGTCGCGACGCCGAACCCCCAGAGGTCCAATGTCTCGAGAGCGCGAACCACGGGGATTGCGCCCAGCCCATAAGCGTCCGCTTTCACCATAGGAATGAGCGGAACCCGTGCGAGCCGGGCAAGAGCAGCCCCATTTTGTTGCAACGCGCCGAGATCGATTTCGACCCAGGCGCGCTCGATTTCACTATGCATTGACGCGTTGTTCGCGGAGCGGATAGTATACCGATTCTTCCCCAGCCCTTCAAGCAAAAACATGTCAATAAAGCCATCTCTGGACGACACTCTCGCGCTAATGCGCGACCTCCGCGCCCGCTGCGACTGGGACGCTGCCCAGACCCACGAGTCGCTCCGTCCCTATCTCATTGAAGAATCACACGAGCTCGATGAGGCGATTCATCTCGGCGACGACAAGCTGATGGGTGAGGAGCTCGGCGATGTTCTCTTCCAGGTTCTCTTCCATTCGGTAATGGCGGAAGAGCGCGGTGCCTTCACGTTCAATGACGTGGCAGAAGGACTGATAAGGAAGATGAAGGCGCGCCATCCGCACTTGTACGGGGACGGTGTGAAGGAGCCGTGGGAGCGAATGAAGTCAATGAAACGTGAATCCATTGGCGACGGTCTGCCGGCAGGGCTTCCTCCCCTGCACCGCTCCCACCGCCTCCAGGATCGTGCTGCCGGTGTCGGGTTTGACTGGCCAGACGTTCGGGGACCGGCCGACAAAGTTCGTGAGGAGCTGGGTGAGGTGATCGAACAGCTGGAGAAATCTCCGCCAAAAGTTACTGCGGGCGGTGCACCGGTACTCAATGAGCAGCACGCTCTGCTTGAGGGCGAACTCGGGGACCTGCTCTTTGCGTGCGTGAATTTGTGTCGCAAGGCGGGAGTGCACGCATCACTGGCGCTGGACAAAGCGAACGCGAAGTTTGAACGGAGATTTGGCCGGGTAGAATCACTCGCACGTGAGCGCGGGATCTCTGTGCAAAGCGGTGGGCTGGAGGCACTGGACGAGTTGTGGGATGAGACGAAGGCGGAGGAAAAGAACCCCAGTTAATCGCGGTCAGCGTTGAGCCATTGGCGTCCAGCTCGATGTTGCCTTCATTTGAGAAACGACGAGCTGGAAGCGAATAGCGGAACGCGATCAGCGGACAGCGATCCGTTAGGGACGAAGCCGGTTCATGGTCCGTGGGAAGGCGATCGCCTCCCGAATATGATGAATCCCGCAGATCCACCCAACCGTGCGTTCAAGGCCAAGCCCAAAGCCCGAGTGCACGAACGTCCCGTATTTTCGCAAATCCAGATACCATCCATACGCATCTACTGGCAGCCCCTCCTCGTGAATTCTGGCCAGCAGCTTGTCGTGATCGTCTTCGCGCTGTGAGCCGCCGATGATCTCCCCGTAACCTTCTGGAGCAAGGCAGTCGTCGCACAGAACCGTGCGAGGATCGGCAGGATTCTCTTTCATATAGAAGGCCTTGGCCTCCTTCGGGTAGTTCATGACGAAAATTGGACGGTCGTAATCTTCGACCAGAAGCGCCTCGTCTTCTGCGCCGAGATCGGCGCCCCACTCGATGGTGCTGCCCTTCTTCTGCAGCGTTTTCACCGCGTCGGTGTAGTCGATACGTGGAAATGGTGCGACGACAGACTCGAGCTTTGAAATGTCACGCTCCAGCTCTGCAAGCTCGGGGCGGCGGCGCTCAAGGCATCGCTTGACCAGATATGAAACGAACTCTTCCTGGAGATTCATGTTGTCGTTCGAATCATTGAACGCAACTTCAGGCTCGACCATCCAGAATTCGGTCAGGTGACGCCGGGTCTTGGATTTCTCCGCGCGGAAGGTTGGTCCGAAGCAGTAAATCTTCCCGAATGCGGCCGCGGCCGCTTCTCCGTACAATTGGCCCGTCTGGGCCAGATACGCGGTACCCTCATCGAAATATTCAGTGGAGAAAAGTCCGCTGCGCTCACCGATTGCCGCTGTCAGGATGGGAGTGTCTACGAGCGTGAAATCGCGTTCGTAGAAGAAATCTCGGATTCCCTGTTCTACCTCATGACGGATTTTCGCGATCGCGCGCTGGCGTGGACTCCGGAGCCAGAAATGCCTGTTATCAAGTAAAAAGTCGATTCCATGTTCCTTTGGCTGGATTGGATAGTCTAAAGGACTGAGGCCAACAATTTCGAGATCCGACAATCCAACTTCGAATCCCCCAGGCGCGCGCGCATCTGCGCGAACTTCTCCCGCAAGGTCAATCGATGTCTCCAATGTCAGCTGGCCGAACCGTTCCCACACCTCAGCTGTGACACTACTTTTCACAAGCACGGATTGCAGTAGTCCGCTGCCGTCGCGCATTACCACGAAGGCTACTTTGCCTGACGAGCGGAGATGCGTAACCCAACCACGCACGCGGACAGTTTGGCCCACGTGCGAACTCAGCTCTGAAATTCGGGAATAAGGAAGTGCCATTGAGGAACTGTAATAGAGCGAAAGTGGGCGGCAAAGTAGGATTGCCCTTCAGGAGTGTCAACAACTCGTGAGTTTACGCGCGCGAATAGTGCTCGGTCTCGTCGCAATTGCGGCGATTCTTCTGGTTCCCTTTGGCTACGCCCTTAGCTCCATCGAGAATCTGCACAGTACCACGCGCGCCCTCCGCGATCGTGAGTTTGCGGCTTCACTCCTACTCGGCGCGTTCCGCGAGGTCACCGATGACCTGGACCGATCGGAAGACGCACTGCTTTTCCTGCACGACGGGGCTAGCAAGGCTCGCATGGAAGCGACGCTGGCCCGCACAGAAGTCATGGCGGACTCGCTCCAGCTTTACGGTCTCGCCTCAACGAGTCAGGCTGTCAGATCTGCGGCCGCAAAGACCCGCGCCGCTGCAGCCACCGAATTGACCGAAGCTTCGGCAGGCCGGTCGGCAGAGGCTGAAGGAGTTTCCGTAGACCAGACACGGCCAGCGATCGCCGAAATCAAGCGATCCATCTCCGACGGCGAGATAATGCTGCGGAACCGCACAGTCGCCCGAGTGGATACGGCGACTATCTACGCGGACCGCGCACAGCGTGTGGGTCTTGGGTCGCTTGGCGTTGCAGTGCTTCTGGCGGCCCTGCTGGCCTTCTGGCTCGCACGAAGCATCAGCCGGCCCGTGTATGAACTCGATCGGGGAATGCGCGCCGTGGCCGAAGGGGACTTCTCGGTGCCCCTCGCGTACTCCTCAAAGCGCCGCGACGAATTCGGCCGGCTCAGCGCAAGCTACACGTCCATGGCATCCCAGCTCGCTGAGCTGGACCGAATGAAGGCAGAATTCATTTCAGTCGCCTCGCATGAGCTGAAAACTCCGATCAACGTGATTATTGGCTACGTCGAACTGCTTCAGGAGAGAGTCTACGGTGAAGTGAATCCAAAGCAGAGCGAAGTTCTTGAGACTCTGATGAAACAGGCAAACAGCCTCACACGGCTCGTCAAACGTTTACTCGATATCAGCCGGTTCGAGGCGAGCGGCGCCAAACTTGATATTCGTGACATCCACTTGCCGCGCTTTCTTACGAACATGGAATCATCCTTCCGTGTGCTGGCCCATCAGCGCGGAATCGATTTCTCGATTTGTCATGCGCCGGATCTCCCTGAAACGGTAAGCTGGGACGAGGATCGGATGAACGAAGTGATTGGCAACCTCCTTGGCAATGCATTTAAGTTCACACCGCGCGATGGCTCGGTTGTGCTGAACGTAGAGCGGGTTGGCGGCTCCGTGCAGATAATGGTCGCGGATACAGGAGCGGGTATCGATTCGGACCAGCTACAGCATATTTTCCAGAAGTTCTTCCAAGCCGACAATCAGGCACAAGCCGCAGTCAAAGGCACGGGCCTGGGCCTGGCGATTGCAAAAGAAATTGTGGATGCACATGGCGGAACCATTTCCGTCGAAAGTACGCGTAGTTCTGGTTCGAAATTCACTGTCGTTCTTCCGATTTTAATTGAAGCCAAACGCAAATCCGTAACGGCGCGATCCTGAAACGAGAAAGTGTGATTCAAAAGCTTGCGGTTCCCTTCATCCTGATGCTCGTGGCCTGCGCTCCCATCAACAGGATGCGCACTCCTTCCTACGCGAGTGAATGGCAGGTCGTTCTCCACCGCGCATCACTCGCGGCGGATTCCGGCAGCTACGCGAATGCGGAGCGGATCCTGACCGTATACACCACAAAGTATCCGGGCACGCGTGAGGCGCACGAAACCCTGTTCTGGCACGCAATGTTCAAGCTGGATCCGGGCAATACAGGTGGGTCGATTCCGGAAGGTCTGACGACGTTGGATAAGTACCTCTCCGACACAGCCACCATCGTCCACCGTTCCGAAGCGAAGATCCTCAAGCGGCTTGCAATGACTGCGCAGGTGCTCCAGGCTAAAGCGATCACGCCGGCGGTGCGGGACACGACGATCCTGAAGGCAACGAGCGAAGCTGAGATTGCATCGCTCAGAGCTGAACTTGCAAAGACCACCGCGGAACTCGAACGGATCAAGAAGAGACTGGCGAACCCGAACAAGTAAGCTGCGAGATCAAAAGCATGGGCCGCCTTCGGCGGCAAGTTAACGAAGGGAGAACGAAGTAAACGAAGAACTGCATGTCTTTGGGAACTGCGTGCGCAAGGAAGGATCAATGTCGTTAACAAAGAGTTCGCAGTCCTCCGTTATCTCCTGCTACCTCCTGTAGTTCTCGCGGCCGAAGGCCGCCCATTGCTTTTGACCTTGCAACAGGGATCCTAGCCGACCCGGAACAACTCCAGCGCCCGCGCATACCTCTGGCCTAGCACACGCTTGATCCCCGCATTACCTGGAGAACGAAGGTCAGGATCCTCGCTAAGAAGTTCTTCAGCAGCCGCGCGAGCCTGTACGCCGAGACGTTCATCGCGAATGGGGTCAGCAATTCGGAATCCGGCGAGCCCACTCTGTTCCTGGCCAAAAAGATTTCCCATTCCCCGCATCCGAAGATCGGCGCGCGCGATCTCAAAACCATCTTCCGTCTCGA
>JBKJPM010000258.1:0-6812 GCA_046595175.1 Gemmatimonadaceae bacterium | reverse complement strand
CGCGCCGAATCCGAGCTATACAGAAAGTGGGGATGTGACGTAATCGGAATGACAAACATGCCGGAAGCCAAGCTCGCCCGCGAAGCTGAGATCTGCTACGCGTCCGTTGCGATGGTCACCGATTATGACTGCTGGCACGACTCACAAGACAGCGTTACCGTTGACGCCGTTATCCGTGTGCTCACAGCAAACGCCGACAGGGCTAGAAATCTCATCAAATCGGTCGCACCGCGAGTGAATGCCGACCGAGGAGCTGCTGCTTGTTCGTGCCGAACGGCTCTGGATCACGCGTTGATGACAAGTCCAGATGCCCGCGACCCTGCGATGGTCGCGAAGCTGCGCAACGTAGCCGGCCGCGTACTCGCGGGGCGCTGAGATCCTGATGCCCATCAAATCCTATATCCGAACAGTCCCGCATTATCCGAAACAGGGAGTTATGTTCCGGGACATTACTACATTACTGAGCGATCCTGAGGGATTTCGCCTCACCATTCAAACTCTTGTTGCCCGGTATTCGAACGGCAACATCGACAAGGTGGCCGGGATCGAAGCGCGCGGATTTATCATCGGAGCCGCACTGGCTTCACATCTTGGACTTGGATTCGTTCCCATTCGCAAAACCAATAAGCTGCCTTTCGAAACGATCGGAGAGGACTACGCGCTGGAGTACGGATCCGACCGGCTGGAAGTTCACGTAGACGCAATTTCTCCTGGCGACAAAGTGCTCCTGGTCGACGACCTGATTGCTACAGGCGGAACCGCCGAGGCTTCAGCGAAACTGATCCAGAGACTTGGCGGAACTGTAACTGAAGCCTGCTTTGTCGTGGACCTTCCGGATTTGCACGGACGCGATCGCATCGAACAACTCGGGATTCCTGTTTTCTCACTTTGCGAATTCAACGGTGAATAAGGAATCGGGTCGTGTAGCCGGCGAGCCCGTGGAGACACTTCGTTGGCGCAAAGACACGCTGGAGATGATAGACCAGCGACATTTGCCGGCGTCGTTCGTCTATGTGCGTTTTACTTCCGCTGCAGAAGTCGCAGCAGGAATAAGAGACATGGTCGTGCGCGGCGCGCCGGCGATCGGCTGTGCGGCGGCATACGGGATCGCGCTGGAAGCGGTTCGACTCCGTAGTGCTGAGCCCGCCGCGTTTGCGGAGGGCCTGGAGCAGGCGTTCTCCGTGCTTGCCGCAAGCCGCCCAACTGCCATCAATCTTTTCTGGGCACTCGACAGAATGCGAGCTCTGGTTGCAGGCTGCGAGGGCGAGAAACCGTCCGAGATTGCGGACAAGCTCCTGGCTGAGGCACATCAGGTCTTGTCGCAGGACGTTTTAATCAACCGCGCAATCGGTGCGCACGGAGCTGAGCTTCTTCCGAACGGATCGCGAGTGTTGACTCACTGCAACGCCGGTGCGCTGGCGACTGGAGGACATGGAACCGCGCTCGGCGTGATCCGTTCCGCGATTGCCGCGGGGAAAACCATCTATGTAATCGCAGACGAAACCAGGCCGTACCTGCAGGGCTCACGCCTGACGGCGTGGGAGATGGTCGAAGAGAACATTCCTGTGACCATCATCACGGACAGCTCGGCCGGTCACCTCATGTCTCGCGGCGATATTGACGCAATCATCATCGGTGCCGATCGCGTTGCTGCCAATGGAGATGTCGCAAACAAGATTGGCAGTTATTCGCTTGCAGTGCTGGCTCGGCATCACGGAATTCCTTTCTACGTTGCGTGCCCGCTATCGTCTATCGATTTAGGCATTCCGAACGGAGCCGCTATTCCCATCGAAGAACGATCAGCTGACGAAGTCACCGGCTATAAAGGACAGCAATGGGCGGCGCCTGGAGTATCTGTTCGGAATCCGGCCTTTGACGTAACTCCGGCAAGCCTGGTAGATGCACTGATCACGGAGAAAGGCGTCCTCAGAAAGCCAGACGAGGAGAAGCTTCGTGCTATTTTTTCCGGTGACGCCCAAGCACATTCCGCCACTCCGCACAAACAAATTCTGGTCTCGGTCGTTTTCTCTTTTCGCAATGAAGAAGACAACATTCCGGAGCTCGTTAGGCGGGTATCGAAGGTGTTCAAGGGAATTGAAGCGACCAGCTGTGAAATGGTATTCGTCAACGACGATTCTACCGATCGGTCATTGGAGCTGTTGATGGAGCTGCGGAAAAAGTATCCAATCCGGATCATCAACATGTCTCGGCGCTTCGGCGTCACCTCGTGCTTCCTTGCAGGCTTTGCCCATTCACGCGGAGATGCAGTCGTAACAATGGACTCGGACCTCCAGGATCCACCGGAGCTTCTGCCGGAAATGATTGAGCGATTTCGCTCCGGCGCCGAGGTCGTCCACACTACGAGAACTCACCGGGACGGTGAGAGTCGGTTCAAGATGTGGGTAACCAGGCGTGCTTACAAAATCATCAACGGATTATCAGACATTCGCCTCCCTGAGAATACGGGTGATTTCAAGCTTCATTCCCGTAACGTCATCCAGGCGATGCTGGCGCTTCCTGAAAACGATCCTTATCTGCGTGGACTTTCCGTCTGGGTGGGATATCGGCAGGATTTTGTCTACTATCGCAGAGAACCCAGATTCATGGGCGAAACTCGATTCCCGCTATTGAGCTATGGCCCCGCGGGTGAATTCATCAAGGGGGTAACCGCATTTTCCGCCGCGCCGCTCTATTTTGCGCTTCTCTTCGGCTTTGCAACGGTCCTGGTTTCAATCGGACTGGTACTGTTCGCGCTGATTACGAAAATCATAGGCAGCGCGGTAGCCGGAGTTCCCGGCGTATTGATCGCCGTGGCCTTCTTCAGCGGTGTCGTGCTGATGACGATCGGACTCATCGGCCTGTATGTGGCGCGAATTTACAATGAAGTAAAACGCCGGCCGAGATACATAGTCAAAGACGTTGTCGAGCCAGATCCGAAATTTGCATAGCATTTTTTTCGGCCCTTCTCTTTTCCTTGGCTCTGAACGCAGATGATGAAAGATTTTCGCGCGCTGGTTGACAGCCACGACCAGAGCCTCGGACTTCTACTTGTCCTGAGCGGCTTCTTTGGAATCGTGCTAGGCATCACAACTGCGGCCATCCAAGCCCCCCTCGAAGCAGCGCAAGTTCTCATGGGGGCGGTCACGTACGAGCGGACGTCAGCCACCTACGCCATGCACATCTCGATCTTCACGCTTGTTAACTACTTGGTCTGGCTATTTCTCGCCGTAACCAATTCGGAAATAGCGAGCTCGATCATTCTTTGCGCCCTGATGGGAATGGTCGCAATGCAGTGTCTCACCATGATCATCTTCCTCGGCGTCCGCAACGTGTACCTGGCGGTTTTGTCCGCGCTTCCAGCCGTAATCATCCATCTTTTCGGCTACGGGATCGCCTATCCAATTATTTTCATGGGCAGCCCTCACGCCTATGGGCGAGTCGGCCTTTTCTTCGCGCTGTTCTCCGTCCTATTCCTTGCCTTTGGGAGATTTCGAACCGGATTCTTTTTTTCCGGGATTGCACTCCTCGTACATCCAAGCTGGGGCCTTTGGCTGGCAGTCTGCCTGCTGCTCGTCCTGGTTACGGGCTATAGATACCTCAGGCCACTCATCAACCGCAGCAATCTCATAGCATACTTCTCTGGAGTTGGCATATCGGTTGTTGCACTCTTGCTTCACAGGTTCTTCTTTCCAATTCAGACGGACTTGCCGCCAGCTAACGTTCCAGTCGCGCGCGAACTGTTTCTCAACTACATCCGATACTGGGACTACCACCGGCAGCGATTCGACAACCCGGGCTCTTTAATACGAGAGCTTACCTATGCCACCGTGGCACTTGTTTTGTCGATTTTCTTATTCGCGCGGCGCAATTCATCCATCGGTGAAAGGGTTTTCGGCCACTTCATGATCGTTACGACAGTATTGTCTGTTGTATTCGTATTTGTTCCATCGTGGTTTGCACCGGACATTTTCCCGGGTGCGCTTATCGCCCTCATGCCGGGAAGATTCATAAATGTTTCGCTGTTCGTCGCGCTCCCGCTTCTCCTGGGTTACGTCCTCAGGAACAGAACCACGATTTGGAGTCTGGTTTCCGTGGCGATCTACTGGGCCGGAGCTTATGTGCTTGTCGGCTACAGCCCCATCCATACTCGAATCGGAGAATGGGAACTGAGCCTCATGCTTGTGGCGGCCTCGGTTGGAATCGTCAGCCTTCGGAGAGGGGCATTTTTTGATCCCATCGTTGAGCGTTTCGAGAAATCCAGGACCAACAGGCTTCTGGCTTCGGCCGCCGCGGCGATTGTTCTTTTGTCTCCGGTGTACGTCGTTCGCCAACTGCCCGTGATCCGGAAGTCGTTCGCGCATGCCACTCTGCCCAAGCCGATACATGGGCGCGTGTTGACCACAATGGATCTATACCTGCTACAAGCGCAAGCCCGCGTTCCGACGATCACTCCGCTCCTGGATGGGTACGCACATTCAGGTGCTGCCTCGCTGATCTGGGCGGATCACGTTATGTCCGACATTTACGGATTTCCCCTTTCGTCGTCTCCGCCACGGGCAAAGCATCTGCATCAGGGCGCAATCCTTACTGCCGACTTTCAGGACCTCTGGAAATCCAGGACCTGCACCGAATGGGAGCGACTTGCAGCCGCCTACAATTTCGATCTCATCGTCGTCCCGGTCACGTTGAACCTGCAGCTGTCTCCAATCGATAACGATTCGGAGTTCAATAAGTATCGCCCGCGCTGCCCCACCGCTTCGACAACAAACTAGGTATCGCCGGCTCAAACAGAACGGATTGATATCTGCCTGCCTTGCCCATAGCTTAGGCTCTTAAACTCACGATCGCGCAAACGGGAATTCCGATGAGTATCAAAGAGGTTATTAGCGAGCGAAACGCCAGGCTCTTCGCTCTTATTGCCAATCAGGAATGGAAGCGGGACATGATCGTTGCCAGCAAGCTCGATCCCCGGTTAGTCGCCGAGCTGCGCAACGCCGCAAAGTTTTTTATCTATGATTGCCTCACTGAATTTCACGCGGGAGAGGGCTTCGACATAAATCTCCCCATCGAGGAATTCGTAGCAAAGTATGACGAGCAGATCATTTCCCTTCCCAACATCACGCCCAACGGGCTTATTCTGCCGAAGAAGGAGGTTTTGCTCAGCTACAACTTCCTGCTTAAGACCGTAGGGCATCTTGTGAAGCATCTCGGTATTGACACCACTTGCGAAAGCATTGCGTGTCCGGTGAATCTGCGGCTCAATTTCGGATCCCGCATGAAGGAAGCGAGCAAGAAGAGGCCAAAGAGCTCCACCATCTGGCATACAGACATCTGGGCCGGTCAGAACGCACGCGATGTAATGCTGCATACACCGATCTTCGGAAATTTCGTGGAGAACGGAATTCTTTTCGCGAACCCGCCGGAAGGTTTCTATCCCGAATTCATCAAGACGCTTCCCTCGTTCAATGACGGAAGTGCGATCACCGAGAAAATCGGCGATGCTGCCTACAATCCGGAAATGAAAATCGGATATTCCTACCTTGTAGACTCCTTTCTCCTGCACAAAACCTTGAGCAGGGACGATTCGCTGCGCGGAATAATCAGTTTTCCGCTACAGCCAAGGGCTTCGGTTTCCTCGGACATCTACCACAATGAAGCAAGGGACGCTGAATACTTCGAAGTAAAGGAGTGGCTCAAATACGGCGTGGAAAAACTCGTAGTGACCGACAAGAAGCTTGAGCCATTTACCGAGGAAGATATTTCCCGCAACAGCTACGCCGACAAGTTTCAGTCAGTTGACCTGACGTAGTCCCCAGGAAACCAGTTGCTGGCTTCGCTTTCATGATTGATCCTCTTCTCAAGCAAGTCCTCGTCGACCTGCGCATTAACCGATTTTACGAAACCGGAACCCACCTTGGGCAGACGATTGCGCTTGTAGCGGGATGGTTCGCCGAGCTCGACCCGGCGTTCGGCAGAATTACGGGATATTCGGAGCGCGGGCTAAGGGATCATTCTAAACCGGAACGTCCGGTGACCTATCCGGATTTCGAGGACTCCGGGAATAGCAGGTTCCGCATCCAGTCCGTCGACATCGATCCCTGGTCGGTCAAAACGGCATCGGGAATTTTTCGAAATAATTCCAATATTCGAATCACCCAGGATGATTCCGCGGACTTCATCCGGAAGTTGATTCCGGAAATTTCTGCGTCCGGGAAAAGTGATGAGTATTTCTTTTATCTGGATGCTCATTGGGGACTCACGCTTCCACTTCGCGACGAAATCGCCAGCATAGTGCAGCTTGAGCGATTCGCACTGGTAGTGGATGATTTCTTCGTCCCCGGCAAGTCAAGCATAAGCAATCCCGATGGCGCCTTCGGATTCGATTTTTACCGGCAGCACGTTCTTCAGTGGGCCTACATCAAGGATCTGTTTGAGGTTCATAGCGACCGCATCCGCATCTTCTACCCGTGCAACCCGAACCCTGATGACCGTGGCTGGGTGCTGGTTGTTGCCGGCTATTCCAGCGAAGTGCTCGCAAAGCTTGAAAAGCTTCCGTTATTCAGTCTGGGCGTCTACTCCGAGGAACACACCGCGCGTCAAGTTGTTCCGGTCCGGGTTCAGCTTGGGATAAAGA
Source organism: Gemmatimonadaceae bacterium (assembly GCA_046595175.1). GTDB lineage: Bacteria > Gemmatimonadota > Gemmatimonadetes > Gemmatimonadales > Gemmatimonadaceae > UBA4720. Next base: position 178 of record JBKJPM010000258.1, on the reverse strand, counting down.
ATTTTTTCAAGAGCCGGACGCCGCTGTGGATCCTGAGATTGTACCTGCGTAGCCTGAACATGCGTTAGGCAAGGAGAACGCCTTTCGCCTGTCAGGCGACCCTGCCCTGAGCGCGTCGGCGGGTCGACGAGCGGAACTCCGAGACCTAGATTAACGACTATTCGCCGGAGCTCCCCAG
>JBKJPM010000099.1:0-5949 GCA_046595175.1 Gemmatimonadaceae bacterium | reverse complement strand
GAATCCGGGCTGATTCGCCCACCAGACATTATCGCCTGTGGAATCGACGAGCTTGAACTCGAGTGTGTTAACCGGAGCCGCACCGCGAATGGAAAAAGAAAACTCGTAGTTGGCCGGCATACTGAGCTTCACGTCCCTGTGAATCACGGCGTATCCGCCATGTCCGTGAAAATCGAAGTCGAGCCTCATCGATTTCCCATGAACCCCGGAGTCTTGCTTCAGCTCAAGAGAAACGCCGTCCGAGGGAGTTGCTTTCCACCTCCCAATTGACTCGAAGTCGTCAATGACCGAGTCACGCGGCACGCCCTGCTGCAGGGAGAGGAAGAGCAGCATTGGAGAGATTTGAATCATCCCTTCACGCTCCCTGCCATTACACCCTGTATGTAGTAGCGCTGCAAAAACAGGAAGACGAGCAGCACCGGGATGACTGTGATCACCGAGCCGGCCATCATGAGCTCAGTGTCCTGGACATGCTCACCCGCGAGATTGGCGAGAGCGACGGGCAAAGTGTAGCGTGATTCATCGCTTAGAACGATGAGCGGCCACATGAAGTCGTTCCATGTTGCGAGAAATGTCCAGATTGAAAGTGTCGCAAGAATGGGGACGATTCCCGGAACCACGATCGACCAGAATATCCTCAGTTCGGACGCGCCATCAACGCGCGCTGCGTCAAGCATTTCCTCGGGAATCGAAAGAGCGTATTGGCGCACCAGAAATATTCCGAAGATGCTCGACAAGCCCGGAATGATGACACCCCAGTAGGTGTTGATCATTCCAAGATTCTTGAGAAGAAGAAAGAGCGGCAACATCGCGACCTGCACCGGGAGGACGAGGGCTGCCGACAAAACGCGGAACAGTCTTTCACGCCCTCGAAACCGCAGCTTGGCGAATGCATACCCGGCCATCGAGTTGATGGCGAGTGAAGCCACGGTCACGACCACAGCGATGAACGTGCTGTTTAAGAGATACCTGCCGAGGTTGAGGCGCGTGAACAGGTCGAGGTAGTGACTAAACGTGATGCTGGTCGGAAAGAAATGCGGCGGGAAAGCGCTTGCTTCTCCGGACGGCATCAGCGAAGCGGATACCATCCATACCATCGGAAGCAGCGCAAGCAGCGCTCCGATCACCAGCAACGCATAAATGAGAATCCGCTGTGCATGTGCTCGCCGCGCAAGCGAGGGAAGCTGTTGGCGTTGCAAGGTTCCGGGGTTCATGTGCGGTCCTTCTGCAGGCGGAACTGCACAAGTGTTGCGAGCAGTATGACGACGAACAGCACGAATGCAATGGCTGCGGCGAACCCCATCCGCCACCAACGGAAGCCTTCCTCATACATGAGGAGCACTACGCTGGTCGTACTGCGCAGCGGGCCTCCCTGCGTCATCACATATGGTTCCGCGAACAACTGGAAGTAGCCAATCATCGTGATTACGCCAACGAATACCAGTGTCGGCGCGAGCATGGGCAGGGTGATGCTCAGGAACTTGCGTGAAGCGCCGGCGCCGTCAATCTCTGCGGCGTCGTATAGCTCTTCAGGTATCGCCTGTAGTCCGGCGATGAAAATGAGCATGTTGTAGCCGAAGCTCTTCCACACTGCCATGAGGATGATCGCTGGCATCGCCCAGTGAGGGTCGCCCAGCCAGTCAATTGGCCCGATGCCAACCGCACCGAGCGCGTAGTTGAAAAGACCATAGCGCGTGTGATAGAGGTAACGCCACACAATTGCGACCGCGACGAGAGTCGTTACGAATGGAGTGAAGTAGATCGTGCGGAACAATCCCTTGAATCGAACCAGCTTCGAGCTCAGTAGAAGAGCGGCTCCAAGCGATACCGCAATGGTGAGCGGGCCCCCGACGAACGCGAAATAGAAAGTGTTTCTGAGGGCGACCCAGAAGTCATGGGTTTGAAAGAGCCGCGAGTAGTTCGCAAATCCGACGAATCGAGTGTTTCCCGGATCCGCAATTCCATAGAGGTCAAAATCGGTGACGCTGAGAAGTAGCGACGCTGTCACCGGCAAAAAGAAGAAAATTCCGATCAGAGCCAGCGCGGGTGCAAGAAAGAGCCAGGCAGCAGTGTTTGCCTCGGAGGGCATGCGGAGCGATGAAGTTTTCACTTCTGCGCGGCTGATCGGCGTGACAATAAAAATCGGCGCTTCTCCAGAAGGTTATTGACGTCCTTATCCAGAGCTGCCATCGCTTCTTCTGCACTCTGCTTGCCGCGAACGGCTCGCTCTCCATGCTCAAAGACCTTCGTGGCGATCTGCTCCCACTCGGGCACCTGTGGTGTCGGAACAACTCTGTCGAGTTGCTCGTGGAACGCTGCTGCGTATCGGTTTCCGGCCAGAGAAGAATCCAGCCACGCGGTTCGCCGGGCTGGCAAGTCGCCCGTCAGTCGGCTGAATTTCACCTGAATGTCAGGGCGGGACAGGTACTCGATGAGCGCCCATGCCTCAGCCTTGTGCGCGCTCTTCCGGAAAAGAGACAGAGTGGCGCCGCCTGCGAGCGACACGCCGGGACCATCCACGCCCGGAAGCGGAGCGGTCATCCATTTGCCCGCCATGCTCTTTGGCAGGCGACTGGTGAACTCTCCAATCTGCCAGGGACCGCTGATGTACATGGCGATGTTTCCGCGCTCGAACTCCTGATACAGGTTCGAGATTTCGGTGCCGCTCAGGGCGGGCGCTATACCGTCGCGAAAGAGACTGATGTAGAAATCGAAAGCCTTACGGAACGGCGGCTGGCTGAATGCTCCTGTTCTTCCGTCGTTTGCCAGCAATGGGGACCCCGCTTGAAGTCCGAGAATTACTATAGGCGGCCACTCGGTGATCGGTATCAGCAGCGGATATTGGTGAGCGCCCATCCGCGACTTGATCCTGAGCATCGCCGTCCGCCATTCACTCCACGTGGATGGCATGCGATCATAGCCCGCTTTCGTCAGCAGGTCGGTGCGGTAAAAAATCACGCGGGTATCCACATACCATGGAATACCATATGTGACGCTGTCCACCACGTTGGTGCTCCAGATGCCGGGGAAGTAGTCATCGCGCAACACGTCGCGCGATGCAGCTACTCGCTGGTCGAGAGGCTCGAGTGCATCAAGTGCAACGAACTCCGGCACCCAGGTATTGCCGAGCATTGCAATGTCGGGGGTCGCATCACCCACAAACGCGGTGAGCAATTTCTCGTGTGCTGCCGACCATGGAATCTGCTGAACCTGCACACGGATCCCGGGATGCTCTCGCTCGAAGTCCGGAACAAGCTGCGACACTACTTCGCCCTCCCGGCCCATCGCCCACAGACGAAGTGTGGTTTGCTGATCGGAAGCGGCAGCCGAACAAGCTGTGACGACGGCAATCGCAGCCAGCGCCAGGAAGGACTTCACGGATGCCACCTTCTATTTATCAAGCCATCCGCCGGTAAATCCGGCACGTTTAAGCCCGCGAATGATGTGCTGATTTGTCCGCATCACCCGCCATACCAGGCCGGACCGGTGGTTTTCGATCATCGCGATGATCGGACCCTGATCAATTCCGAGGTAGTCGGTATCGAACCATCCAATTCCACGAACGACTTTTCCGTGGTGCGGCTTGATATCAGTATCGAAGGTTGGATTGAAAGAATCCAGGAATCCATAAGTCGAGAAAAGATTATCGCCGTACTTCTCGCGCATAGCGACAAGCGCCGGCACGGCGATCTCTGGTGCAAACGCAACCGATCCTCCGGCAGCCGTCGGACCAAGAGTTCCGTCATCACGGATTCCCCCGGCTGCTGCGCCGCGCGCCGAATACGTCCAGAACCTGCGCGGTGCGCCTCGCAGGACGAGCAGCGTATCGAGCGGCCCGTCAACAGCCGTCAGCCCCCAGATATTTGCGCTGTAATCCTTCCAGTTGCCTGGATTGGCAATGGCGTACGCGCGCTGCGAGTAGGTTGCACGACGCGAGTTCTCAAAGTAGTCGATGCCCTTGTCGCGCGTGTACGAGTCCCGGATCCCGCGGAAGTCAATCCAGATATGCGAGTACTGGTGCCCGAAGAGCGGCGCGAAATTGAGGTGTTGTTGACCGTAAAATTCAGCCCAGTGGTACGTACTCCTGTACGCTTCCCAGGAAGCAAAATCCAGGGGATGCGTAGGTGAGCCAAGAGCGAGAATGTTCAGAATCAGCGCTTCGTTGAGGCCGTGCCAGTCCGCCTCTATGAAGCCACTTTCCGGCTTCCATCCCATACTGACCAGCGGAGCTCGCCGGCGGACCCACGGCCAGTCCACGCGCAGATAGAGCGAGTCGGCGTACGCACGAATCGAAAGTTCAGCCGGATTCTCCAGGGCGAAATAAGACTGGCAGAAGAGAACGCCCGCGAGCAGAAGAGATGTGTCAATTGTAGAGAGCTCCACATCCTTGAAGCGATATCCGGTCTCCATGTCCAGGAAGTGGTAATAAAAGCCTTTGTAGCTTGTGACCTGAGTGGGCTCTGGACCCTGGGGCGCCTGATACATGAATCGCATGGTCGTCAGAACACGCTCTGCCGCCGCCGCTCGACTCACGTATCCTCGCTCGATGCCAATCGGGTATGCGGTAAGAGCAAAGCCAACGGCCGCAACACTCGAAAAGCTTTGTGTCGGCCAGCGATCGGGCGTAAGGCCATTCCGCGGGTTTGTTTTTTCCCAGAACCAATTGAAGGTGCGCTGCTCAAGTGTATCAAGGAACGCTGATTCACGAGGCGAAAGCTGCGCCGGTGGAATTGAGGCAACTCGAGTCGTCGTGCAGCTCGCGAAGACAAAAATCGCGGTTAGTGACAGCCGCCTGAGCGAGCTACTTCGATTCATCCGTTGATCTCCATCGGGGGCACAGACGCAATAAACAGGGGAACAGCAGGGTACCGTGATAACCACGATACCCTGCCGCGTAAAGGTTAGAAGTTCACTTCTGCACCAAGCTGATATCTTCTTGCATCGGTGACTACGCAGTCAGGCGTGCCAAAATCCTTGTCTGTTCTGTTGCCTGTCTTGTAGCAACCCAGGTTATCCCTGTTCAGGGCATTGAACACATCGAGTGTTAAACCAAACGCGTTTGTTGTGCGCCCGAAGCTTGGGAAATCCTTGCGGAACCGCAGATCGAGATTCCGGTACGGGAAGGTGCCGGGTACAGTGAATCCTCCGCGTTCGTAAGCGTTGCCAGTCGTGCCCTCTCCGCAAAATCTGCCAGGGCAACCCACATCTTGCGTGTACTTGCCGCCAAGCGTCAACAATCCGGAAGCCTGAATCCCGAACGCGTAGGGAAGATCCGTGATGAAGTTTGTCACGATTCGTTGCTTCTCGTCGTTGGCCGGGTGCTTCGGAATACTCTTGGCATTTGGAAAGGCAAAATCGTCGTTCAGGCCATCTGTGCCCTGTACCGACCGATTGGCGTGGCTGTATGCGAGCCCCATACCCCATCCAATCGAGTTTTCTGAAGCACGCTTGTATGGCCGATCCACCTGGACCTGAATCGCATCGTACCAGGTTTGCTTGTCGTTTGAGGAATAGATGAAATTGCTGAACCCGTGCGCGCCGATGTTGAAATCACGGCAGCAGCGACCAGCCGAGGTGAGGCCGATGTTTGCCCAGTTAAGTACCATCTGATCGTAGCCCTTCACATTTGCGTAAGTCACCGAAACTGCGAAATCGCTGATGAGCTGCCGCACGCCGAAGTTCATCTGAGTCGAATGCGGTACCTTCGCCTTGTTGTCGATCAGCCATGCTTCCGGAAGACCGGAAGTATGAACCAGTGCGTCGAGAGTTGACTTGTCAGCAGTTAGATAGCTGTCGTTCCAGGCTACCTGTCCGGGACCAGGTGCGACGCCCTTGGGCGCGAACCGCACGGTGAACTCCGGATGGCTCAACTTGAGCGTCTCATCCACAGCATAGAGATCGAAGGGGATTCGGTCGTAGTACAGCCCCCAACCTCCAAAGACAGTGGTT
>JBKJPM010000068.1:0-2611 GCA_046595175.1 Gemmatimonadaceae bacterium | reverse complement strand
TGACCGCGTGGATGCTCAAGAAGTTTCTGGCACCGCTGCACCTGAATGCTTGGCTGGGAGAGCCCGTTGTTCGCGTTTCATACTGCGTGGTATTTGTTGCACTTGGATTTATGCTGTTGATGTGGGCATTCGGATCTTTCAAGCGCGCTGGAACGGCGATCATTCCGATACACGCCACCACCCAGATCGTGGAGCACGGTCCCTACCAGCTTTCGCGCAATCCAATGTATGTCGCGCTTTCATTCATTTTTCTAGGCATCGGAGCTCTTATCAGCTGGGGATGGTCGATTGCACTTCTCCCAGTCGTGCTGACTGTCGTCTACTTTTATGTGATCAGGCGTGAGGAGCGATATCTGTCCGCGAAATTCGGGCAAGAGTATCTGGACTACAAGAAGCGTGTCAGGCGCTGGATTTAGGCGCTACCTGATCGCCTGCTGAAGAACTACTCCATCCAGTTTCTCGAGCGGCCGAATACCGAGAAGCGCCGCGAGAGTTGGAGCGATGTCGACGGTGCGTACAGCATTGTCGTGCACGCCCGGACGCACGCCTGCTCCGAAAAAGACTATCGGAACGTGGCTGTCGTAATCGTAGGGTGACCCATGGGTCGCAACATTGAGTGTCGCGATGCTCATCCTCGTCAGGGTTATCGCCAGATCGATATCGCCAGGATTAAACTGGTGCAGCCAGCGACGCGCAACTGGATCGCTGACAGTGTCGGCCTTCATGAGGTCGGTAAAACGATCAACGCGCGAGACGCCGGCAACCCTGCGATAGTCGGCTGCAATTTTCCCAAGGATTGAATCGGCTCCGACTTTTGCCGCGCGAAACTTATCGCGGTCAGCGGACACAGTCAGGCCATCGAAAATAATTGCTGTCGTATCGACCTTGGCGGCTTTCAGATAATCCCTTGCCGCCCGAACCACTGGACCGATGGATACGCGCACCGGCGGCGGAATGGTGTGTTCTACATTCAGTTCCGGCAGAGACGCGACACCATGATCGCCGGTCATGGCGATCAGAATGCGACTTGAATCACGCACCCGGTAGAGGGAATCTAGAAACCTGCCAATGGCACGATCCACCCTCAGCAGCTGGTCATGTACTTCCCGGGAGTCCGGTCCGTAGCGATGCCCAATGATGTCGGTCGCGGACAACGAAATCGAAAGCACGTCGAGATGTGGACCTGTGCCGATATGGAGCGCTGAAATTCCGGCAAGGGCTGCGGCTAACGTGATATCGTCCATCGAAGGCGTCACACGAACGAGATTGGCTGCCTGCACACTGTCATCGGGCTGAAAATGCGGAAACACGAAATCAACACCGCCACCCTCGAACGCCACGCTATCAGTCTCCGGGTATGAGGACTCGGGGAGCAGCAGCTTCCAGCTCGTCCCTGCTGTGCGGTGCGCCAGATCACGCGCATTAAATCTCTTGAGCCAGTCAGGAAGAGCAGACGCGTAATAAGTGCTCGTCGTAAAGATTCCGGCGGACGAATACCAGAAAACATTCTGCTTGGATTTCCCAATTGGAAGAATCGCCGCGCGGTCCTTCATCGAAATTGAAAGCGCGCGCGACCGCTTGTCGGATGCAATTATCCAATCCGTAAGAGTCGTTCCGACAAAACGGTGAGGCGAGGCCCCGATCTCGCCGGGAAGTGCGTCGAGAAGCGGCGCGCCAGAATCGTCTACGCCATTTCGATTGTTTGCTATGCCTGTTGATCTTGGAAACCGTCCGGACAGCAGTGTCGCGTGGCCTGGAGCCGTCTCGGTAATCGCATGATCATGCTGGGCGTTAGTGAACCAGGCACCTCCATTTACCATGCGGCCAAGCCCGCCGCTCAACTGGGGACGGAAGCGCTGGATGTAGTCACCGCGAAACTGGTCTATGGTGAGAAGTACCACGAGTGTTGGCCGAGGGGTGACAGCGGACGCCGCGGTAGTTGACTGTGCTTCGTTGGTCGCGGAGGCGCAGGCCGCGAGTCCCATAACCGCCAGCGCAAACCAGAGTTTTCTAGGCATATGCGGAAAGTACACTTTGGCTCCGGGACGGCAACATATAGCGGGAATCAAAAGGAGAGACAATATTCCGGCGTCCTGGAGGATTGAATGGAAGCAGCATCCAACCGTCTGTCAGGGGGCTCGGGTTTCCGGGTACTCGCCAGAGTCTTCATATACTATGTAGTGCTGGTCGCAGCAGGATGGGCATTGCTCAAGCGAATTCCGCGGATGCCATCCTCCGAGAGTAGTGCATTCGAGGCGCTCTTCGGCCTGACGCCGGCTAATTCAGTCACGCCGCAGGGAACCCCGCCGACTCTGGATGAATACCGGCTTGCGATTGCCGTCATGGCATCAATGCTTGCATCCATCCTGCTTTCGATTCCTGTAGCCTGGATATACCTCCTCACGCGTGCGAAGCGCGGGTACCAGCAGTCAGTTGTACAGCTACTGATCATTCTTCCGCTCGTGGTTGCCGGGATCGTGGTGATGGTGAAGTACAGTCTCGCACTGGCATTCAGTCTCGCGGGAATCGTCGCTGCTGTGCGCTTCAGGAACACGCTCGATGACAGCAAGGATGCCGTTTATGTATTTCTTGCAACCGCAGTAGGATTGGC
>JBKJPM010000037.1:0-3196 GCA_046595175.1 Gemmatimonadaceae bacterium | reverse complement strand
GGGCGTTTGCTGATGTCCGCCGCTACGCTGATCATCTCCTTGATGAGCTTTTCAGTGATTCCAATGCCACCGCTCTGCACGTCGGTAATCCTCGCGCCGAATGCGAGCATGGTCTTTCGTTTCTCCATGCTGAAGGCGTCCGAGTAAACAATCTCGAGTCCGTATCCCTTCGCGGCAGCGACGAGTGCGAGCGAGATTCCAGTGGTTCCTGCTGTGTATTCCACAATCGTTGCACCCGGCTTCAGCCGTCCGTCTGCTTCAGCAGCTTCGATCGCTGCCTTCGCCATCCGGTCTTTCATGCTTCCCGAAGGATTCGCCCATTCGAGTTTCGCGAGCACGCGCGCGGCGCCAGGCGGAACAACTTTCCTGAGCTCGATTACCGGAGTATTGCCGATGCCGTTCAGCACGCCTTCCGTAACGATCAAGACTGCTCCATGTGACGCAGGATGAACTCGGCGGCAACCTTGAGTGATTCCCGCGCTTCCGGAAGAATCGGGGTAACAACCTGCATCCCGTGGAATGAATCGTTGAGCAACAGTTCGGACGAACCCCCGGTTTGCAGTATGCGCTCATGTACACGAACGGAATCGTCCAGCAGAAGCTCGCTCTCTCCAACCTGAAACTGAATTGGAGGGAGATTGCTGGCAGCTCCGAACACGGGCGACGCTTTGGGATTTCGAGGTGAAGCTCCGCCAAGGTAAACCCGCGCAAATTGCTCGATGTTGCCGGGCCTGAACATGGCGCACCGCCCATCGTTCGTTGTAAGCGATTCGCCGGTACCCTCGAGATCGGTCCAGGGCGAAAAGAGAACAGCACACGCAGGAGGCGTGAGCCCGGCATCGCGCGCGTGCATCGTGAGCGCGAGCGCAAGTCCTCCGCCTGCGGAGTCCCCGGCAATTGCAACAGGTTCGTCTGCAGGGATCCCAGCGAGTACCGTCTGGTATGCCGCAATCACGTCATCGAGCGCGGCGGGAAAGCGGGCTTCGGGCGCCCGCCGATAATCCACGCTGAAAACTTTTCGCTGCGTGAGTCGTGCGAGCGCCGCAGTCACAGGGCGATGCGTCCTGGAGCTGCACGATACGTATCCGCCGCCGTGAACGTAAAGAATCACACCTTTGCGCGGCGCCTTCGGGAAAATCCACTCGCCTGATTCACCCGGATTTCGCGCCAGCTTGACCCCCATCATCGTCGCCCACTGATATGGCGGAGGGGCACCGAAGAGCAGTCGGGCCATGAACTTCAGACGTCGCTCTCCGCCCCAGTTCTCCCGGCGAATGAACTTGCGTATCAGCGCGCTGAAGAACCGTGATTGTCTGCTAGGCACGAAACTCACTCAATGGTCCGACCTCTTCCGATTCCGTAACGGCACGGGCTATAAGTATCCCTTGTGGCCCAGTCCACTCGCTCGTCGCCAGTCGCCAAGCTGCGCCAGATGATACGAGAGATGGCCAGTCACCATGTACACAACGAAGTGACGGACAGTTGGAAATCCCGCGCGCGCAGGCTCAAAAGGATTGGGCTGGTCCAGGGCCGCATCTTCAACAGAAATCAGCGCGTCGGGGAAGTCACCGTAGATGTCCTTGAATGCTCGCACGAGTTCACTCATTCGGGGATACGCCTCCGCGGGAGTACTCCCCGACGAAGTACCAGGAGTGAAAAGATCACGCCAATTCTTGGGGCTCATCGGACCTCTTCCGCACAGGCGGCGCCCGAAATCGCCGGTGATGCAGAGATGGCCCAGAATCCAGCCCGCACTCTTGTTTCCCTGAACCGGCTCGAGGGCGAGATGCGAGTCGTTCAGCCCTTCCAGCATCGGCTCCGAAAACTTGAAAAGAAATCGGCCCTGATCCGCTATGATTTCCCTGGTCACTGCTTCATCACTCGCGCACCAACAAGCTCGGCGACCGCACCCAGCGTTGTTTGCGCAGCATTTAGTCCGAGTCGGAAATCCTTGTCTGAAAATGTGGCAAAGACGTCGGAGGGCTGATGCCAGTGCGGGTCCCATCCGCTTCCGATCTGTGTTCCACGCTCATTTTCACGCAGGCTGATGGATGCCACAAACTGCATGAAGGGAGTGGAGTCGGTGTTGGTCATGTGCGGTCCGACCGACGCCGGATAATCCGTGGCATACTTCTCGTTGGCCCCGTGAAACTTCCATGCGAGTGCGTGGGATTGGGCAGCGAACTTCGAGGTGTCCTGGAATTCGATGTTCACGTCCGCCTCAGGCCGCTGCTCCGGACTTACAGTTCCATCTGCGCGCGGCATTCCATGGTCAAACATCATCATGTCATGCTGGATCATCCCCAGCCATTTTGGCTCGGGGTATACACCCGATCCAGCTGGACTTTCCAGACCTTGCAGCGCCTGCCGCTGCGCGACGTATGCGGCCGCGCCGTTCAGGCCCGTTTCCTCGTTATTCCAGAGAATGAAGCGAATCGAGCGGTCAGTCTTCACATCCGCGCTGCTGAAAATTCTTGCAAGCTCCATTACCAGCGCCGTTCCGGATCCATCGTCATTTGCGGCTTCACCCCACCCATGGCCGTCCATGTGCGCACCGACGATATACATCTCGTCCGGCCTCGTCGTCCCGACTTTCGTGCAATAAACTTCCTCTCGAGCACCCGCTGTCGTCGGCTGCGAATTTATTGCGCGAAGTTTGAGGTCGGGTTGCGCAAGCGAATCAATGTTCACTCCTGTGCGGGTGCGCACCCCACGCGGGCGGCCGCCCCCAACAATGCGCGGCACCGCGGAACCGGGACCGTTTGTGAGCTGGGCGTCGGCAGGATTCGCAGGCGCCCTGCGCGGTGCCGGTTGATAGTCGTACTTCAATCGCTCGACGCCGCTGCAGCCATAACTTTTCAGCTGCGCTTCGATCCAGTCGCTTGCGGCACGATTGCGGTCGGTTCCCTGACGGCGATCCCCAAATTGGGTAAGACCTTTGACAGTTGCTTTATATCGCTCGAGATCGAGACGATTCACCAGCGATCGAATGATTGCTTCCCCTCCAGCCTTTGCGTCGGTGACAGCGGCCAGCGTAGGTTGTACCGGCGCATTGGTGACGACAGTAGAGGGAGCGCACGCAGCAGCCGAAAGACCGCTCCCTCTACTATCGTCACCAATGCGCCGGTACAACCTACGCTGGCCGCTGTCACCGACGCAAAGGCTGGAGGGGAAGCAATCATTCGATCGCTGGTGA
>JBKJPM010000083.1:0-10233 GCA_046595175.1 Gemmatimonadaceae bacterium | reverse complement strand
TGGTCGTCGCAACCATTCTCGGCGCTGCCCTGCTGCCGGCAAACACTCCCGAATCGCTGTCCGCCCGGATAGCCTTCCTGCTCCGCGCCTGTGGGCTCGATTCACAATCGCCGCAGGCCGATGGGTTTTAGCCTTAGAGGACTCAACAGCTGACTATCCCCGCGCGTAATAGTGATGAAGAGCGTGGGCTGGTCGAGAGAGCCCGCGCGGGTGAAAGTGCAGCGTTTGCGACGCTTGTGCGCATGCACCAGAAGCGTGCTTATATGGTTGCCCGTGCGATTCTCACGGTTCATGAGGATGCGGAGGACGTCGTTCAGGAGGCTTTTGCGCGTGCTCATCAGGCGCTCGAGCGGTTCAGGCCAGATCAGTCTTTCGGTGCTTGGCTCAACAGAATTGTTGCAAATGCAGCACACGATCTCAGTCGGCGGCGGCGGGTACGGACCACTGAAGAATTATCCGAGGTGCTGCAGTCGCCTTTTCGCGACCCCGCCGCGGATGATGAGCTGAGAAGAAGACTTGGTCAGGCACTTTCAACATTGCCGGAAAGAGCGCGGACTGTAATTGTTTTGCACGACGTTGAGGGCTTCACGCACAGCGAGATTGGAGAGATACTGGACATCCCGAGTGGGACGGCCCGGTCGGATCTCCACCATGCGCGACAGAAGTTACGGGCATTGCTGAACGACCTGCACGAGTAGGAGCGGACGATGAAGAATTTATTTCTGAAAGAAATCGATGGGGATGCGCTCGACGCAAAGACGGCGTCCGATGTGCGGACCATGTATTTGCCGCCGGCTGTCGCGTATGGAGACCAGGGGTACTGGTCGAGCTTGGAACAGCGCATCATGGCGCGCGTGGCGGATCCCGCGTTTATCGCCGGACTGGAAGCCCCGCGCTGGTGGACGGTGCTGGAAGGTTGGTCGCGCGCAGGGTTGGTGGCCGCCGGGATCGCAGTCGCAGTCAGTGCAGCGCTCATCCAGAATCAGGCTCAGGACGAAACCAGCGCAGAGTACGAATATGTTTCGGCTACTCCCGCACCAGAAGCCTTTGCGTCATCGGTGGACCTCGTCACGCAGCGCGGGTCAGGCGTCCAGAACGACGCTGTCATCAACTACGTCCTGGCCCGGTAAGGCGAATGATGCAGAAATCAAAAGGTCTCGCGGTCCTGTTTCTTCTTGGTGCGTTCCTCACCGGCGGCGCACTGGGGTATACGGCGGACCACATGATGGGACGCGACAAGACGTCGGGTCCGCATGGCGGAAAGGAAGGGATGTCTGCACGAATTGCAAAGGAGCTTGACCTCACCGCTGCACAGCGCGCATCAATGGATTCGTTGATGGCCCGCAGAAAAGACCAGATTCGCGAACTTTACCGGCCGATTCGACCGCGGCTGGATTCGCTCGAGAAGATGGGTCGCGCAATCAGCGACACCACCCATGCCCAGGTACGCCGGATCCTGACGGCAGAGCAGCAGATCAAGTGGGACGCGATGCGGGATCGCGCTAGAAAGCGATACAACGACCGCAGATAACCAGGCCGCAGCTGCAAGTAAGAAAGGGGCTCACGACATTCGTGAGCCCCTTTTTCAATTCTTCCTTATTGCCGTTAGTCGTCCGCTTTGCGTTCAGCCTTGCCGAAATTTTTCTGAATCTTGCCTTCGAGCTCTTCCACGCGACCCTTGATATGCTCGCTCGTGTTGTCTGTTGCGTCGCCCAGGTCACCGCGAGCCTTTCCCTTCATTTCCTTAGCTGCTCCCTTCACCTGGTTTTCGACGCCGTCTCTTTCAAGTTTATCCGTCATGGTAGATCTCCTTTGAAGATAGTTGAATGGTTTCGACGCCTCTAGGTAAAGCAACCGCCGTGCCTCCGCGGAGCTCAACAATTGGGCTTTTCATGGCATCCTTTATGGCGTACTATCCATTCCGTTAACCCTTTCACGGTCGAACCGAAATCAGTACGCACGCGGTAGAGGACAATCATTCAAGCCGGCACCTTACACATCTCACGCTGCTGGCGCTTGGGGTCGTTTTTGGCGACATCGGGACAAGCCCGCTGTATGCGCTCCGAGAGTGTTTTAAACCTGAATACGGACTGACAGCCACTCCCGACAACGTCTACGGAGTGCTTTCTCTGATTCTCTGGGCGCTGATCGTGGTCGTCAGCCTGAAGTACGTCGCGTTCGTCATGCGCGCTGACAACAGGGGCGAAGGAGGAATCCTGGCGCTCGTCGCCCTGATTCTCCAAAGGAAGCACCGGGAGTCAGAGCGGACCACAAAAACCGCAGTAATTGTAATCGGACTGATCGGCGCAGCACTGCTGTATGGCGATGGCGTGATCACGCCGGCGATCTCGGTGCTTGGCGCTACCGAAGGTTTGAGTGTTGTCTCGCCACTCCTCGGCCATCTTACAATTCCCCTGACAGTGGTGATCATCGTTGCACTTTTCTCGGTGCAGCGACGCGGCACTGCTGGTATTGGAAAAATCTTTGGGCCGGTCACACTGGTTTGGTTCATCGCAATCGCGGTGCTGGGTGTATTCGAGATTGCACGCGAACCGGAGATCCTCGCTGCCGTTAACCCGATGTACGCGCTCCGTTTTTTTGGAATTCACGGCATGCATTCGTTCGTTGTACTTGGTGCGGTTGTGCTCGCCGTCACTGGTGCAGAGGCTTTGTACGCGGACATGGGTCACTTTGGAAGGAAGGTGATTCGAAGGGCGTGGTTCGGCCTGGTCCTGCCAAGCCTGGTGCTGAACTATTTCGGTCAGGGCGCGCTCATCCTGCACAATCCGGCCGCGGCAGAGAATCCTTTCTACCAGCTCGCTCCGCGTATCCTGCTCTACCCGCTGATAGCCCTGGCAACCATGGCAGCCATCATCGCGTCACAAGCGCTTATTTCCGGAGCATTCTCTTTGACGCAGCAGTGTGTCCAGCTGGGATATTCGCCGCGAGTGACGATCGTCCATACATCGAAGAGCGAAGCGGGGCAGATTTACATTCCGGAGGTCAACGGTGCGCTCGCCATCGGCTGTATCGCGGCCGTCCTGATCTTCAAGTCTTCCACCGCGCTTGGAGCGGCCTACGGAATCGCAGTCACCGGCACGTTCATCATGACGAACATCCTGTTATTCGTGGTAGAGAGAACGTGGTGGAACTGGAGCATGGCCAAGGCTGTTGCGCTGACCTCGGTATTCATGATTGTCGATCTCTCCTTCTTTGGCGCGAACATCCTGAAGATTCCGCAGGGTGGCTGGTTCCCGATCGCGATTGCATTCGTGATCTTCGTGATGATGACAAGCTGGGCGCGTGGGCGCGCGCTGCTGCAGCAGAAGCAGGCGGGCGGGCTCTCGATGGAAGAGTTCATTGAAAGTCTCACTCGCAAACAGCCTGCGCGCGTTTCAGGATTGGCCGTCTTCCTCGCGCGTGATCCATCCAAGGTCCCCTCCGTTCTGCTGCATCATCTCAAGCACAACAAGGTGCTGCACCAGAAGGTCGCGCTGCTCTCCATTCTTTCGGAAGAAGTTCCCAACGTTCCCGACGAGGAGCGCATCAAGATCGAGGCACTGGGGGACGGATTCTACCGGATTCTCGCGCGATACGGTTTCATGGAGACTCCGAATGTGCCCGATATAATGAAGCGGGCATCGGCGTCAGGTGCTCACGCCAGCAAAGCCGAGACGACGTACTACCTTGGGCGGGAGGAGCTGATTCCCAGCAACGAAGGGAACATCGTCTGGAGGTTCAGAAAAAAGCTGTTCCGATTCATGGCGCGAAACGCAACTTCAGCAACCAAGTACTACGGACTACCGCCGAACCGAGTCGTGGAGCTGGGCGCGCAGATAGAGTTCTAGCGCTCGTCTCCAACATCCCGGCGAAACTTTTCAATATCGCGACGGTCTTTCTTGCTCGGACGACCCGTCTCGTAACCCGTTCCGGAATTCATTGAGCGTACGTGCGCGGCCATCGCTTCCCGCGCCTTTTTGGATTCAGGCTGTTCTTCAAAGAGCTTGGCTGCGATCGCAGCTGATCCGCGTTTCTCGGAAACATCTTTGACCATTACGATGTGCTCGAAGGGGCCCATGCGGACACGAACCTCGTCGCCGGCACCAACAAGCCGGGCGCGCTTGACCTTCTCACCGTTAACCAGAATTTTACTACCATCGAGAGCTTCGACGGCAAGCGAGCGAGTCTTGTAAAATCGCGCTGCCCATAGCCACTTGTCTATTCTTACTCTTGTTCCTGGCTCCATTACTATGAAAGTAGTACACAAATGGGACTACCAATAATGAACAGAATGTTTGTGGGCGCAGCCATCATAGCCGTTACATCCGGCGTCTCATACGCTCAGGCGCCTTTCCAGGAGCGACCAATCGTCCCTTTCCAGGACAACAGCTTCCTCCTCGAAGAAGCTTACAACCAGGAGGCGGGAGTGGTGCAGCATATCGCTCTCATGCAGCGTCTCGAAAACAATGCCCTGAGTGCATCGCTCACTGAAGAGTGGCCAATTGGCAGCCAGACGCATCAATTCAGTTACACGATTCCCCTGATCCGTCTGGAAGGAACTGGTGCGAAACTTGGGCTCGGCGACATTGCGCTGAACTACAGATTACAGGCTGTTGGAAACGGCGACGCCAGGCTTGCAATTGCGCCAAGGATTTCGCTGAGCCTTCCGTCCGGAAGAAATTCGAGGGGACGCGGGAGTTATGGGATCGGTTTTGGAATTCCAGTCAGCTACGCCGCGTCGCCAACGCTGGTGACACACACCAACCTTGCGGTGCTGCGCGTGCCGGGTGCAAGGCAAGCCAATGGACGCATGGGCACTGCGGAGTATTCCGCGGGGCAGAGTGTGATTTTCAAGATGTACCCACAAGCACACCTGATGCTCGAAACCCTCTGGACTGGCGGCGATGCAGATTCTTTCGTGCTCTCACCCGGCGTGAGGTTCGCCGCCAACTTCAAGTCGGGACTGCAGATCGTCCCGGGTTTTGCAGTGCCGTACGAGACGAGGGGCGGTGGCTCGGTGAGCTATCTCTTCTATCTGAGCGTCGAGCACCCGTTCGCCCACCCGCGACCGGATGCCCGACCGTCATCCCAAATCAGATAGAACTTCGAACCCTACCTGAAACTTTGACCCTGACCGGAAGTACGGGAATTGTCCGGGCGGCCGGCGTTTCGAGGGAAAGGTTATCATCGAAATTAAATTCCATCGGAACTCTTGATGGAGAGGGAATCACACGAATACGCGTCGGTGATAGCGAGCGGGGAGCACGCGGAAACATCATGCCCATCTCCCCGCTCGACTTGTGGACATCAGACGCACGGGCAGTAGTGACCTGCACTTCGCGCGTGCGTCCGCCAGAGTTAACCTGCAGCCTGACAATCCCTCCCGGCATCAGCTTTTCCATCTCCCGGATAAGACGGTGCGAAGCGATTCCTGCTGTATAGCTGTCGTCAACATCCGCGGCCGCGACACGCAGGTCCACGCCGTTGATCGAGACGATGCGTTCCCCTTCCACAATGCCGGCTTTTTCAGCCGGACCGTCGGGCACTACTCGTGAAATGAAAACTCCAATTGTGTCCCGTCTGGTTCCAGTTGTCTGGACCTGAACTCCGATCGCCGCGCGCTTGATCATTGACGAGTCGTCGTGAAAGTGGAAATAGACCTTGCTCTCTTTTTCAGTGTTGGGCTTTGCCTGCGCGTTCAGGCTTGAGGCCGCCATGAGTCCGGCTGCTGCCAGAATCAGTTGGATTTTTCTCATACGTAGCGCTCCCGAATAATTGGGGTTCACTGGATAGACCCAACGCGGCCCGGAAGGGTTGCCTGGAGTTCCCGAGCAGGTGCGAAAGAAGGTCTGCGCGGCGATATTCCGCTTATGGCTACGTCACTGGAACCGCCTCCGTCTCAAACGACCGGATACAAGGTCGACATCCACACTTTCGAGCATCACTGGCAGGATGAAGCCGACGCTGCCTACCTGTACCGGCTGCTTGCGGATGCGGAGAAGGACCCAAAGAAGAAAGACATCTATGGTCGTCTTGCGGCTGTGGAAGGCCGGCACCTGGTGATTTGGGCGGACCTTATGACACAGCATGGTAGTGCGCCCGGAAAATACAAACCCAGCGGACGCACCCGGCTGCTTGCGATGCTGGGAAGGTGGTTTGGTCCCGGGTTCCTTCTTCCAATGCTGCTGCAGGAAGAAGGTCGAGAAGTGAAAGCGTACCTCGACATGTACCGCGCTACACCGGCGGGAACGCCTGGCGGTAATGAGGCGCTGGTTCTCGCAAAGGAATCAGCCGAGCATGCAACGACTCTCGCTGGAATCGCGGGGAAGAGTGGTGAGCCCTGGCACCGAACCGAATCCGGCGGCTTTCTGCGCAACATTGTTTACGGATTCAATGACGGCCTGACGGCGAACTTCGGTTTGGTGGCCGGAGTGCTCGGCGCAACCGCATCAGCGCAGCACCACATGATCATCGTTGCAGGTGTTGCAGGCGCAGTTGCCGATGCGCTTTCAATGGGATCGAGCGGGTATCTTGCCGCAAAGAGCGAGCAGGAAGTTTACGACTACGAAATTTCGATGGAGCGCGACGAAGTTGCGCTAATGCCCGAGATCGAGCGTGACGAGCTTGCCATTCTTTACGAGGCCAAAGGATTCGCACCTGACCTCGCTCATCAGCTTGCTACGCAGATGATGGCTGATCCAGAGAAGATGCTCGCCGAGCAGGTTCAGGAGGAGCTCAAGATTGGCGCGAAGGCGATGTCGCCGCTGCGCGAAGGGTGGGTCACCGGCCTTGCAACTGCTGTCGGCGCTGTGATTCCTGTCTTTCCATTTTTGATCTGGACCGGTCAGACTGCGATCGTCACTGCATTTGTGGTTGCGATGCTGTCGCACTTTCTGGTTGGTGCCGCGCGGTCGGTGTTCACTGGAAGGAGCGTGTTCCGGTCTGGGCTGGATATGTTCGTTGTTGGATTGGGGGTCGCTGTTGCCGGATACTACGCTGGTGATTGGATAGGGAAAATGTTCTAGCATTTGTGTTGTGATGGCCAGCTGGACATCTATACAACGATATTCAGCAGTCGTCCTGGCACAAAGACAACCTTCCGCGGCGCGCCCGCAACAAACTTCATAACCGACTCGTCTCTGCGCGCAATGGCCAGAGCCTCGTCCTGCGTAATGTCCCGCGGAACGAGAACCTTACCGCGCACCTTTCCGTTCACCTGAACGACAAGCTCGATGTTGTCCTCGCGGGCGAGGTCGGCGTCGAAGTCAGGCCAGCCTGAGTCAAACACACTCTTCTTGTTGCCGAGCTTTTCCCACAGTTCCTCAGCGATATGCGGAGCGAAGGATGCAACGAGGGGAACCAGCGGCTCGACTTCTTCGCGACGCGGAGTGCGCTCGCTCTTTCGAAGCACGTTCATGTACTCCATCATCGCGGCGATCGCTGTGTTGTAGCCAAGCTTCGGAATGTCTTCAGTGACCTTACGAATCGTCTGGTGAAGCTTGCGCATCACTTCGATCGATGATTCACCGGAAGGTGCGGCGCCCGCCGGATTCACTACGACATCGACCGATGCCCACAGGCGATCCAGGAATCTCCGCGTACCGGAAATTCCCTGGTCCCTGAAATCGCCACCCTCTTCATATCCTCCAAGGAACATGAGGTAAGTGCGAAATGAATCCGCGCCCCACTTGGTGATGTACTCGTCGGGATTGACGATGTTGCCCTTGGTCTTGGACATCTTAGCGCCTTCGCGGATAATGTGACCGTGGGCGCGAAAGCGCGTGAACGGCTCCTCGAACTCTAGCAGTCCCTCGTCGTGGAGAACCATCGTGACGAAGCGGGAATACAGCAGATGGAGAACTGCGTGCTCGTTTCCGCCGATGTAGGAATTAACCGGGAGCCAGCGCTTAGTGAGAGCGGGATCGAACGCCTTTGAATCATTGCCGACGCTGGGATAGCGCAGGAAATACCATGCGCTGTCAAGAAAGGTGTCGGAAACATCGGTTTCGCGCCGCGCGCTCTTGCCACATTCCGGACACGGGACGCGATACCATTCTTCGTGGCGCGCGAGCGGCGACACACCGGAATCATCCGGCTTGAAATCCTCGATGTGTGGAAGCAGAACTGGCAGGTCCTTTTCGGGAACCTGGAGGATTCCACAGTCGTCACAGTAGATCACAGGAATCGGCGGACCCCAATAACGCTGACGCGAGACACACCAGTCGTGCAGCCGGTAGTTGACCACCGGATTCGCGACATTCTTCGCAGCCAACCATTCGACAATGGATTTCTTCGCCTCAGCGACTGAGAGGTTGTCGAATTTCCCGGAGTTAACCATCCGGCCGGATTCATTTTCCGTGTATGCGGCGTCGAGTTTTGTGGACGCATCGTCACCGTCGAGAGCTACAACTCTGGTTATCGGAAGTCCGAACTGCGTTGAGAATTCGAAATCCCGTTCGTCATGGCCCGGAACACCCATGATCGCGCCCGTTCCGTATTCCATAAGCACGTAGTCCGAAACCCAGACGGGAATTTCCTTTCCGGTCGCAGGGTTCAGCGCTGTCGCACCCGTGGACACACCTGTTTTTCCCGTGCTGCTCTTTCTGGTAACGAGATCCTGCTTTGCAGTTCTCTCGCGATACTTCGTAACTGCATCGCGCGCATCACCGGTTGCGATCTCGTCCACAAGCGGGTGTTCGGGTGCAAGCACGAGATACGTCGCGCCGAAGATCGTGTCAGGGCGGGTAGTGAAGACCTTGATGTGCGCGCTGGAAGCGCCGCTAACCGCAAAATCGACTTCGGCACCGTTCGATGCACCGATCCAGTTGCGCTGCGCGGTTTTCGTGGACTCCGACCAGTCGATTGTCTCGAGATTGTCCAACAGCCGCTGGGCGTAGTCGGTGATCTTGAAAAACCACTGCTCAAGAAACCGCTGCTCGACGGGGCTTCCGCACCGCTCGCAGAATCCGCCGACAACCTGCTCATTCGCTAGAACTGTCTTGTCGCTCGGGCACCAGTTGACCGCGCCCTTTTTCTTGTAAGCGAGGCCACGGTTCATCATCTGCAGAAAAACCCACTGCGTCCACTTGTAATAATCGGGATCAGTTGTGGAAAACGATCGGCTCCAGTCAATCATGAGCCCGCTGGTTTCCAGCTGATGCCGGAAATTCTTGATATTCTTCGGAATCAGCTCCGCAGGATGCTGGCCCGTTTTGAGAGCGTGGTTCTCGGAATGAATTCCAAAGGCGTCGTATCCCAGTGGCTCGAAGACATCATAGCCGCGCAGGCGATGGTAGCGCGCATAGATGTCATTCCCCGTGAATGCAAAAAGATTTCCGACGTGCAGCCCCTCGGCAGACGGATACGGGAACATCATCAGCGCGTAGAACGGTTTCTTCGCGCCTTTAATATCCGTCTCGTTGGATTTCTGCTTCCGCCAGATTTCCTGCCATTTCGTTTCGATGGCAGTGGGGTCGTAGACCGGGCGTTCGTCCTGGGGGTTCATCTTACAAACTTAATTAAGAAGAACTGCAACTGATTGCCGCTTAGGTCGCAGCGGCAAACGCTTTTCAACCGTCTACCGAGACAAAACTCCATCCGGTGACACCTGAAATGACGGCCTGCGAGTGACTTCCCAAGGCTCGAATGTTTCGGAGCTGGATGATAGCCTGATAGCAGTACCCGGAATCTTGTAGGCATCAGCAGCCGCAACGTTTACACTGTACCCCAAATCCGCCAATGACTGAATCGTCATTGCACTCAAAGGCATCGGGACATTGGTCGCCTCGATGAAACCGGTCATCAGCTCTGCTCGAAATATCGGTTCACGCCAGTGCGAGTCGCGCGTTCCGGTGCCGCATTGTGCGATTCCAACGCAGCTCTCCACCGGCACACCGGCAGCACAGATCGAGCTTCCACCCGCGCTCGTGCACGCCTGGATCGCCAGCGGGCCGTTGAACCTCGGATCATCACTGCCTGGACCACTCAACCTCACCGGGGTTACCTGGTCCCAGATGGTTCCAAATCCCAACACGTGAAGCATCTCGTGCAGAACGACCGCGTTTAGTCGTCCGGTGCTCGCCAACAGTGTGAGGTCGTCTACATCCATCTCCATTCTTCCAATGACCGGGAGCTTCCCCGTCGATCGCACGAGACACGGGCCTGATGATGCCTGCACCTCCCCCACTCCATCAATCGTTTTCACTGTTGCGTAAATCACGAGGTCGTCGATTG
>JBKJPM010000032.1:0-3134 GCA_046595175.1 Gemmatimonadaceae bacterium | reverse complement strand
CGAGATATCGATACAGTATCTCAGCGGAACCGGCGACTGGGACAGAGGACTTGAACGCGGACACCGCGCAATCCAATCTGCACGCGAGTTTGGGCAGCGAGGAATTCTCCCTCGCCTGCTGGTCTGGACGGGATTAATTCATATCTGGCGCGGCGATTTCGAAATGGCCCGGACGCATATCGAGGAGGCGTGGGCGCTGTCTCGCGCAGGATCCCCGCGTCTGGACGGAGATATCCCGTCAGTTGTACCGGCTCATTACGGACTCGCATCCTTGCATCTTCAAACGCGACAGTTCGATGATGCAATCGCGATTGGAGAAGCAGGGCTCGCGATTGCAGATAGCGCGGGCTATGCGGCGTGGGCGCTGCAATGGCTTCTGCCGGTCGTCGGAGAGGCTGCGTTGTGGGCCAGGCAATGGGACAAAGCCCAAATGCATTCGACTAGGATGCGAAGCGATGCTATGCGCCTTGACCATCCGCTCGGTCTCGCCTGGGCGGATGCATGCGACGGTCTGCTGATCGTTCATCGTGACAACAACCCCGGTGGAGGCGTAGATCTCCTGCGTACAGCGGCCGCAAGAATGGAAGACCTCCAGATTTCGGCTTCCGCTGCAGTGCTGCGCCGCCACCTTGGCCGCGCTCTTCTTGATTCCGGTGATCATGAAGCTGCGCGGAAGGAGCTGAAGCGCGCGCATGATGTTCTTGCACGGCTTGGTGCCCGTTTTGAACTCGAAGCGGTACGCGACCAGCTACGCGCACTAGGCACGCGTCCGCCGGCGAAAGTGGTTGTCACCGGAGCTTCCGGTTTGACAGGTCGAGAGCTTGAGATCGCTCGAATGGTATCCGCGCGAAAATCCAACAAGGAGATTGGCTCCGCCCTGGATATTTCCCCCCGAACCGTAAGCACGCATCTCTCCAATATTTTTCTCAAGCTCGGCGTGGATTCACGCGGCGCACTCACAGACTTCATTCGGGACAAGGGACTCGCGGAATAACAGGAGAGGTCACGCCGCCGATCGCCCCTGAATCATTTCGGCCAGCAGCCTCGCTGCCTGCACTTCATGTTGAACCAACTTCGCGATCGTGATGTCCCGCATCGCCTGACCCCGTTCTCGGGGCGAATTTCCCGCCAGGAGCACCAGAATTGCGCGTGAAACACGCGTCAGTGTGATGAAACACTCCGCTCCGCGCGGATTCCCGGTTCTTTTCAGCTCCACCCGGAGCAGCGACTCGGCCCCGCCGCGCTTTCTCGCTTGATCGGGGAGGTTTGGAATCAGTGCTGCGGTCTGCAGCTGCAATGCGGCATACCGTGCGAGGCAGTGAGCGGTTGCAGGATTCCGACATTGTGCGATCCCACGGGTAATCCACTGGGCAAGATCAAGTTTGGTTTGGCGAACTACGCTCAACTTCCGAATCTGCATGATTTCTCCGCGCGTATTGTTCTCAGCAGTATCACGAAGCCGTGACCCAGAAAACATCGTGCGGATTACGTAGTAGCGGGTTCTCGATACGTAGATTTGGGGACTTGGGCCAAAGTAAAAGGCCCCGCCGTGGCGGGGCCTTCTATAGATATGGCTTAGTCGGGGCGACTGGATTTGAACCAGCGACCTCCTGCTCCCGAAGCAGGCGCGCTACCGGGCTACGCTACGCCCCGATTTTAGTCCCCTTAACGGGAATTCCAATCATACCCGGACTGGGGTCCCCAGTCAATTGAAGCAAGCTCCCATCCGATTGCGTTTCCGAGGCTTACGCCCCTCGATCCTGCTGAGCTTGAAAACCGGAACCAGGTTAAAAAAACAATTGTATTACTAGCGCGGATCTTGCTCAGGTAGGTCCCGTAATCTTGCTCAGGTTGAGCTTGTAAGGACGCCTGCGTCTTGTTAAAATACAAATGTTCCTGATCGCCAAAGCAGCTCGTTTTGGCGGTTCCTAACGAAATGGTAAACCTGTCCGAAAGGCAGGGGCACAAAGCGTTGAGGCTAAAGCCGGTCGGATCACAGACCTGCTATGCCCGTCGACGCTGCCGAATAAGGAGAACGGAATGGCGAATACCTGCGCCCTTAATAAGGCTCGCGCGTTTAATCAGAACGCACGATTCGGCATACCTGGCAACCGCCCGCTCATGGGGCTTGCAGCTTTGTCCCTGTTTGCTGTTGCCGCATGCTCTGATGGAGTTGTAACTCCGGAAGCCCGCAAGGGAACCACCACCGAGTCCCCTCCAACGACGACCACTACAACGACAACGACAACGTCTGGACCGACGACTACCCCGCCAACGCCACCGTCGAATCCGTTGCTCGGATCCAGTTTCTATGTAAACGCGTTCTCGAATGCCAAGAAGACAGCGGACGCCTGGCGGACGACGCGTCCGGCCGATGCAGTTCAGATGGACAAGATTGCAACCCAGTCGATCGCCACGTGGCTGGGAAGCTGGAATACCAACATCCAGTCTGACGCGAATAACCAGACGACCACAATTACCGACGTCGGCGCTATACCAGTTTTTGTTGCGTACAACATCCCGCAGCGCGATTGCGGAGGATTATCTGGCGGCGGAGGCGGGACCCCAGATACTTATCGGGCCTGGATCACTGGTCTCGCCAACGGTATTGGTGCGCGAAAGGCCGTTGTAATCCTGGAGCCAGACGCCTTGGCGAACATGGGATGCCTCTCGGCCACTGATCAGCAGACGCGATTTGACCTTCTCAAATTCGCAGTCTCTACTTTGCGCGCAAAAGGCCAGATTTTCGTCTATCTCGATGCCGGCCATTCCAGCTGGCAAAGTGCCGGCACGATAGCGGATCGGCTGTTGAAAGCGGGAATCGACATCGCCAATGGTTTCTCGCTCAACGTATCGAACTTCGGTTATACCGCGAGTAATACGTCCTATGGTGAATCCGTTTCCGCGTTGGTTGGAGGAAAGCATTTCCTCATCGATACGAGCCGCAACGGACTGGGACCTGCCGCAGACGGGCAGTGGTGCAATCCTGCAGGTCGGGCAATTGGAAATCGACCCTCTGCGGTTACCGGGAACGCATTGATTGACGCTTACCTGTGGCTCAAGGTTCCGGGTGAATCCGATGGAGCATGCAATGGATTCCCGAATTCGGGAGTGTGGATGCCCGAATACGCGCT
>JBKJPM010000003.1:0-7166 GCA_046595175.1 Gemmatimonadaceae bacterium | reverse complement strand
ACCGCGATTTTGTCTTTGGCCGGATCGACTTTCTGACCGGTGTCGGCGGGCTTTCCATTCACAGTTACGCGCCCTTCCTCAACGAGAATCTCGGCGCCTCTTCGGCTCGCTATCCCTGCTCTCGCCAGCGCGCGCTGGATACGCATCGGTTCAGACATGTACCGAAAGTAATGGCTATCTGGACAGTTTGTTTAAAACGCGGTTTGGGAGGAGTCGAAGGAAATCGAAGGAATCGAAGAACGGCAACCGGAAAAACAATCCGGGTCACCTTCGACTCCTTGGTTTTCCTTCGATTCCTCCCAAACCGTCTTTTTTTGGAAGTGAACTGCTAAGCGTCTGTCTCGGCGGGTTCCTGGGACTCGCTCGACCGCGGATCACGGAGGGCGATGGCGAGCTCGTCAGACCGGGGCAGCTCTTCCAAATGCCTGAGAGCAAACTGCTCCAGAAACAGCGGCGTCGTACCATATAGTAGCGGCCGCCCCAGTCCTTCAGCACGACCTGTCACTTCAATCAGCTCACGCTCGTGCAGTGACTTGAGAATCGATCCGGCACCGACACCTCTAATCTCCTCTATCTCGGCGCGGCCGATTGGCTGACGGTACGCAATGATTGCGAGCGTCTCCAGGGCGGCGGCCGACAAACGCGCCGGGCGCGACGCGAGCTGCGCGCGTTCGATTGCCTCGGTGTACTCAGCCCGCGTAAGGATCTGCCATCCACCGGCGACCTCCGTGAGCTCGATTCCATGCTCTGCGGTGTCGTAATGCTCCTTCAATTCATTCAGTGCCGCCGTCACGGCCTCTTCGCCCGACTCCTTGTCGTTCGCGAGATTGACGAGATCATCAATCGTGATCGGGTGTGCGCTCGCAAAGAGCGCGGCTTCAAGCAGCTTCGCCAGAGACATCACGTGTGATTTCAACGTTGGAGAATGCCCGCGCTTGGGCGAGCTTCAGCTCACCCGCCTTTGCGAGCTCAAGGAGTGCGAGCAGGAGAGAAAGAACCTGCCACGGCTCCGCATCAGCAGGGATTACTTCGTTCCAGCGTGCGCGACCACGCAGCTCGAGGATCGCGCGAATGGTTCCAATTGCGGCATCAACGTCAATGGCGCGCGGTACGACTTCGTGGAGAGTCGGCTGTTTTGCAATACGCAGTACTCGATCAACAGCCGCGAAAAGCTCGCCGAGAGAAAGTGCGAGCGGGCGTTTCGCCGAGGAGACTGGAAGCTGCTGTGGAAGGAACGCGCGGGCAAACCGATTTCTGCGTAGTTCGTTTCTCTGCTCGAGAAGGTCCACGACTTCGCGAACCTGCTGGTATTCCAGGAGACGGCGCACAAGCTCTGCGCGCGGATCTTCCCAAGCTTCGTCGCCGGCGCGGCGCGGGAGCAGCATTTGCGCCTTGATGCGCATCAGGCGTGCGGCCATCTCGAGATAGTCGGCAGCTTCATCCAGCTTCAGGTGCTTAATGCGCTCGAGGAACTGCTCGGCGATCTTGCCAACCGGGATGTCATAGATGTCGATCTGCTCGTCGCGAATGAGCGACAACAGGAGATCGAGGGGTCCGGAAAAATGCGACAGCTCGACGACGAAGGCCGATTCTGTTCCGGAAGTTCCGTTCTCTACGCTGTCCACTGGCTCCGCAGGAAGAATGGACTCAATACAGAATCAGCGGCGTTCGAGAGCGCCCATACTGGAGACAGCCAGAAGTTAAGCACTGGTCGCCCGATCGTGAGAAACACAATCAGGATCAACATTCCATACCGGCCGATGCGCTGATAGGAGAGCGCCCACGCAGGTGGGAGAATGTATTTGGCAACATGTGACCCATCGAGTGGCGGAATGGGAAGCAGGTTGAACATTGCGAGCAGGAGGTTGATGTAGATGCCATAGCGGAACATCAGCTGGATGAGGAACAAGCTGTCGTTCGCGGCGGGAAACTGGCGTCCTATCAGGCCAATGAGTGCGATCAGCGGAATGAATGCGAGCGCGATCAGAAGATTGGTTACGATACCGGCCAGCGAGACGATGATGTCGCCGCGCTTGTAGTTCGTGTAGTTCCTTGGATTTACCGGAACCGGCTTGGCGCCCCCGAAAATGAACCCACCGCTGAAAAAGGTCAGAAGTGGGAGCAGGATCGTCATGAACGGATCGATGTGCTTGATCGGATTCCAGGTAAGACGGCCCAGCTGGTAGGCCGTTGGATCACCCTGCCTGAGCGCGGCATACCCATGGGCGTACTCGTGGGCCACCATGGAGAATAGGAGTACGGGGGCTACCAGTAAAAAGAGCTGTGTTTTGTCCAAATGCCCGCTGGAAAATGGTCGGCTTGACTACGGTTACAAGATACAATCAAGCAGGCGCACCTCAAAGCGCTGGTACTGTCCGAAAGCGCTGGAGCAATTGACTTTAGCCCTGTTTTGCGGCTAAGTTTATAGGCTATAAGCGTTTCAACTTTTGGAGATGATTAGTGCCGAACATTGCTTCCGCTAAAAAGAACATGCGGAAATCCCGTGCTGCCATGGCGCGGAACCGCGCCCAACGCTCGACTCTTCGTACAGCCTTGAAGAAAGGTCTGGCCGCTACCAAGGGCACAGACGACCGCGCGACAGCGGTTCAGCTGCTCGATCGTGCTGCACGTAAGGGCCTTATTCATAAGAACACCGCCGCGAGGCATAAGTCTCGGCTCGCTAAGTAGTTTTTTTGGATCGTTTAAAAGGACGCCTTCTAATGGCGTCCTTTTTATTTGTGGCGTGTTTTGCGAAATGGCCTCCGTCTCTCCCCCTAAAGCGTTGCCAGCTCGGCCCCACACTTTTCGCAGTACCACTCAGTCGGAAAGTTCGGTGAGCCACACTCGGAGCACTTCAGGGTTTTTTCCACTTCCGGACGAGCCGGGGCCGTTTTGCTCTTTGGCTGGGTTGCGGTACTCGACGCCTGGCTTTTGTCCGACTCACTCCAGTTCGGGAATTTCACCTGCTCGGACTTATCACTTAAATCCACATTGGCCCGCGTGGCTTTCGCTTCAGCAGGCGGTGGTGCGGGCGTATTCATGCTCACTTCTTCCAGCTTGGGCGGCGGCTCTAGGGGTTTTGGCGGAGCAGAGATGGCCGCGGTGGGTGCCCGGCCCTGTGTAAGCTCGAGAATTCCGGACAGCTCGCTGAGCTGTGACTCTATTCCTCCGCGTTCCTGCGCAAACCTCCTGAGCTCGGACTCTGCTTCGCGGCTCATTTCACTCCATTTGTCCGCCGAAAATTCCCCGACTGCCGCGCGCAGCTCGGCTTCCTGCTGCGCTTCGCGGCGGGTCGTCTCGCGACCCGTCACTTCGGCAAGCTGCTGAGACAGTTCGGACATTGATGCCTGGAGATCCTGGGTGTGGGACTGAAGTGTGTCCAGGACACTATCCAGTCGAGACTGGTAGTCCTGATGGACTCGGTCGTAGACCGTTTCAGGCGTATCGGCCCGCTTGTTCGCCAGGGCGGCCAGCCATTGTTCGAACTGCTGCCGTTCGGCGAGCAGTCCACGCAGGAGCTCCAGCGTCTTGTTCCTCTTGGACATTCAGTCTCCCCCTCTTCCGGCGGGCATCAGCCGCGCCTGGATTCGGAAAGTTTAAATACAACAGAACCGCCGACAATCGTGCATACAGCCCTGCCCTTGAGCTTCATTCCCGTGTACGGCGTGTTGCGTCCCTTCGAAAGAAACGCGGACGGATCAACTGTCCATTGCATTGCCGGATCTACGATCGTGATGTCGGCCGCGGTTCCGCGCTGCAGCGATCCGCCGGGAAGATTGAACAGTCTCGCAGGCGAACATGACATGCGTTCGACGAGCGTACTGTACGTAATGTGCCCCGGTTGGACAAGGCTATTGATGGAAACGGCGAGCGCAGTTTCCAGACCGACAATTCCGTTCGGCGCATCTGAAAACTCGCGCTCCTTTTCGTCATAGTGATGCGGAGCGTGGTCGGTTGCGATGAGGTCAATCGTCCCGTCCTTCACAGCCTCTCGAAGTGCCTCGACATCTTCCTGCGTGCGAAGCGGTGGATTCATCTTGGCGTTGGTGTTGTAGGCACCCACAGCTTCTTCGGTGAGGGAGATATGATGTGGGCAGACTTCAGCGGTGACTGTAATCCCGCGCTCCTTGCCCCAGCGAATGAGCTCGACCGACCCCTTGGTGCTCATATGCGCAAGGTGCACACGCCCTCCCGTGCGGCGAGCCAGCAGGATGTCGCGTATCGCCATTATCTCTTCCGCTTCGGATGGAATGCCCTTGAGACCTAACTTCGCGCTGAGCAGACCCTCGTTCATCGCACCGCCTTCTGCGAGTGTCGGCTCTTCGCAGTGATCGATCACGGGGATTCCGAAAGCACGGGAGTACTCCAGGGCCGTACGCATAAGCTGCGCACTCACGACTGGTTTTCCGTCGTCGCTCACCGCAACGGCTCCGGCACCGACCATCTCCCCAAACTCTGCGAGCGCCTTTCCATTTTGACCGAGCGAGATCGCGCCAATTGGAAACACTCGCGCGGCATTTACGCGCTGCGCCTGGCGAATAATGAATCCTACTGCGGCCTGATTATCGGTGACGGGATCAGTATTGGGCATCGCGCATACAGCGGTAAAGCCTCCCGCTGCGGCAGCGCGTGCTCCGGTTGCAATGGTCTCAACATCCTCGCGGCCCGGCTCGCGCAAATGGCAGTGCACGTCGATCAGGCCGGGGCTGACGAACATTCCCTTGCAGTCAATTACATCCGCACCGTCGGGACCTGCGATGTTTCCACCAATGGATTCGATGCGGCCGTCCTGGAGCAGGAGGTCGCCAATCTCGTCACGATTGGACGAGGGATCGATTAGACGGGCGCCTTTTAGAAGGACTGGCTTCATTGGGGTCCACGGTTATTTGAACTGCGACAGGGAGTCACTCCGCACTCTCGCGTTTCCCTTTCGCGGCTTCCGCCAGCTCCGGCTTGCCACCGGCCAGTAAATACAGCACCGCCATTCGAACGGCCACTCCGTTCGTCACCTGATTGAGGATCACGCTGTGCGGCCCGTCAGCTACGTCTGAATCTATTTCCACTCCACGATTCATCGGGCCGGGATGCAGGATGAGGATGTCCCGTTTCGCGCGATCCAGTCGTTCCCGGGTAATTCCGAAAACGCGGTTGTATTCCCTGCTGCTCGGGATGTAGCCCGCAGTCATGCGCTCGAGCTGCAGGCGAAGAACGTTGAGGGCCTGCGCCCATTCGATCGCGGGCTCGATGCGGTCGAAAACCTTTACTCCGAACTCCTCGATACCATTGGGAAGAAGTGAGCGCGGTCCGCACACCGCAACTTCGGCACCCATCTTCTGCAGCCCCCAGATGTTGGAGCGCGCAACTCGCGAATGCAGCACATCTCCAACGATGCAAACGCGAAGTCCTTCCAGTGTGCCGAAGTTGTCGCGCAGCGTCAGAAGATCCAGCAATCCCTGCGTAGGATGCTCGTGGGTACCATCACCGGCATTGATGACGTTCGATTCGATGCGATCGGCAAGGAACTGGGCGGCACCAGACGCGCCGTGCCTGATTACAACCATGTCAATGCGCATTGCTTCCAGATTTCTTGCTGTATCCACGAGCGTCTCGCCCTTGGAAACGCTCGAACCTGTCGAAGACACGTTTACCGTATCGGCCGACAATCGCTTCTCAGCGAATTCGAAAGAAATGCGGGTTCGTGTCGAGTTCTCGAAGAAGAGATTGACAATCGTGGAACCTCGCAGAGCCGGGACCTTCTTTATCGCGCGCTCGCTGATTTCCTTGAACGGCTCGGCGGTATCAAGAATCAAACGGATCTGCTCGCCGCTCAGCGGCTCGAGTCCGAGTAGATCCTTGCCGAGCGTGCCGGTCATTGGGTAGTCGGCTTCTGCACCAGGACTACTTCGGTTTTTCCGTCCAGATCGTCAACGAGAACGTCAACTCGTTCTCCACTGGACACGGTGACTGTTTTTCCAACGACGTCGGCATGGATCGGAAGCTCGCGTCCGCCGCGGTCCACGAGAACCGCGAGAGCAATCCGCGCGGGCCGGCCGAAATCGGCGAGCTCATCGAGCGCGGCGCGCACTGTGCGACCCGTATACAGCACGTCATCTACTATCACGACATTGGTGTCGTCGAGACTCCAGGGAAGTTCGGTCTTACCCACAACCGGACGTGGGCCAATAGTCTGGAGATCGTCGCGGTATAGCGTGATGTCGAGTGATCCCTGCCTGATTACGACGCCCTCGGATTCCTTGAGAATCGCAGCGAGCATCCGGGCCAGCTGCACCCCGCGGCGCTGAATACCGACGAGTACGAGATTCTCGGTTCCGCCGTTTAGCTCGACAATCTGGTCGGCCATGCGCTTGAGCGTTCTTGCAACTGCGCGGCTGTCGAGGACTGTGGAGGATTTCGAGGGCATTCTAAGATAGAAATATGGGGAAAAAACCAGCGGTCAGGAACTACCACACCCTAGCGCGCTCTTATTTCGACTCCCGCTGATTCTTCAAGGACGCGAATGGCTTCAACGTGGTCCGCTTCCTCGCCCAGCACCTTGTGGGTTTCTGCCATTATGCGCTCTACTTCCGCGAAGATAGCAGAGTGAATTCCCTGCTTCTCGGCGATGCGCGCGGCGATTTGGACGTCCTTGTCGAGCAGCGCAAGTCGGAAGGTCCTTGGAAAGGCGCGGGTGAGAACTCGCTCCGGTATCAGGTTCATCGACGAGTTGGACCGTCCGCTGCTTCCATTTATCACTTCCAGCGCCCGGGCAGGATCAACTCCGTACTTGACGAGGGCTGCGAGCGCTTCGCCTGTGGTCCATATGTGAAGTGCGAGCAGCATCTGGTTGAGGGCTTTCACCGCGTGACCCGCTCCTACCGGGCCGCAAAGAACAATCTTTTCACCGAATGCCTGGATTATCGGACGGACGTTTTCGAAGTTTTTCGCATCACCGCCGCACATCACCGTGAGTTTTCCGGCTTCCGCGCCAGCGACACCGCCGCTGACGGGTGCATCGACGAAAGCGCAGCCTTTCTCAGCGAGGGCGGCGGCGAGTCTTTTGGAAACCTCCGGGTCTCCGGATGTGCAGTCGAGGAAGGTTGCCCCCGGCTTGATCGTCGAGAAAATTCCATCCGCGCTCATTGCGACCTGTTCGACTTCCACCGATG
>JBKJPM010000210.1:0-5894 GCA_046595175.1 Gemmatimonadaceae bacterium | reverse complement strand
AATGACGGGTAAGATCATTGCCCACGAGCACGAAACGCCGAAGGCCGAAAAAGCCGAGGCCCGGAAGGAAGCGAAGGAAAAAAAGGCATCGGCGAAAAAGAAGTAGCTTTGCCGTATCAGCGGAGATTTCCAAGTTGAAGCTGACGCGTTCTCGATCGGTTCGGCGCGGAGTGACCCGGATTGTTTTCATACATGTACTGGTCGTTCCGTTCTCCGTTTCCGGACTCCTCGCGCAGAATGCGGTGCGTCCGGTTACGCGCACCGAAGCAATTACGCGGGCAGTCGCGAATGGACCCCGCGTTGGCGTGGCGAGTGCTGATACCGTTGCCGCTTTCGCACAGTTGCTCACGGCCCGTGCGTTTCAGAACCCTGCGCTCTCAGCAGAATACACAAAATCAGCTCCCCAGTATCACTTCAGGCTCGAGATGCCGATCGACTGGCCAGGAATTCGCGGTTTGAGAGTCGGCGCTGCGCAGTCTGCGCGAATGGCTGCCGCGCTGCAGTATGCGTTTGCACGGGCGGCTGCTGCGCTGGACGCCGACACGACGTACACACGCGCACTTGCCGCCAAGGCTCGGTCATCCCTTGCTCAGCGCAATTCGCAGGGAGCGGACAGCCTGCGAAAAATTGCAATTGCGCGCAGGAACGCGGGTGATGCCAGCGACCTCGATGTTGAGCTTGCGACTGTGTTTGCAGGACAGGCCGCAAATGGCGCGGAGACTGATTCTCTTGCTTACCTGTCTGTGTTGCTCGATTTGCAAGCGGTGATGGGAATAGCCGATCCGGGTATCACAATTTTCCCCAGCGACTCACTCAGCCTGCCTCCCACGATCGCAGCTCCTTCCACTTTTACCGACTTTGCATCCACGCTTCCGGTTCAGGCTGCGGAGCGAACGGCTGAATCCGCGCAGCTGAACCTCCGGGCGGAGCGCCGGGGAGTTTTCTCCGGAACCAGTCTTGCCGCTGGTTTTGAGACGCACGATCCATCTGGGGGAGAGAAGGGAATCCTCCCGGTGTTCGGAGTGGTTATTCCGCTACCGCTCCTGAACAGGAACAGCGGGCCGATCGCCCAGGCTCATGCCAATGAAATACGCGCGCGCGCGGAACTTCAGCTAGCAAGGGTGCAAAGCCGAACCGAGATCGCGCGCGCGGAGCGGGAGCTGGATATTGCAATGCGCCGTGTCGAGCTGGACAAAAGTGTTGTTGCGGCAGCAAACAGGGTCGCGTCAATGTCACTCACAGCTTATCGCGAAGGCGCCGCACCGCTTGCTACATCTCTCGAGGCCCAGCGCAGCGCTCGCGAGGCACTGGTCCAGTACGTTGACGACATCGCAGCCGCATGGATAGCAATCGCAAAGCTCAGGGCTCTAACAATGACATCCACCGAAATTCCGGCACTTCGATGAACACACTTCGCCGCGTTGCAATTTCGGCTTCTTCGGTAATGGCCCTGGCGTGCGCAGACACAGAGAAGGAAACGGTCACGCATCCAGAAGTCACTGCCGCGGTTTCGGACGTCAGAGTAGAACCGTACACAGAGTCTATCGGTGCGATCGGAATTGTTGTCGGAAGGCCGGGCGGAACAGCGAGATTGAGCTCGCCGCTCCAGTCCAGGATTTCCGGAGTCCAGGTAATTCCTGGACAGACCGTCAGCCGCGGCACCGTACTCGTTACGCTTGACCAGACGGTCTTCGATGCGGCCACCCGAAGTACTCAAGCAGCACTTGCGAGCGCTCAAAAAACCTACGACCGCACGCGAAGATTGGTTGATGAAGGCATCTCACCTAGAAAGGATCTTGATCAGGCAACAGCAGACCTCGCAAGAGCACGCGCTGATGCCTCAACGGCAATTCGTTCACAGCAGCTCTCAGTGTTGCGGTCACCAATCAGCGGGATTGTTACAAGTGTCACTGCAACCCTTGGCGGCACGGCGGACCCAAGCCAGGCGCTCGTCGAGATTTCGGATCCGTCTCTGCTCGATATCGTTTTCAACGTCACATCCGAGCAGGCATCACGCGTAAAGGCGGGAAACAAAGTTACGCTCAGCACCAGCCAGACGGGCGGTGGTGAAGTACTGGGAGTGGCGACAGTTCTCGACGTCTCTGGCGCGGTCGATACCTTGACCCATGCCGTAGCAGTTCGAGCCCATGCGCCCACGACCCGGCGGGCACTGCGAATTTCTGAAACGATGTTTGGTCAGATTGGAATTGCCGTTCATCCCAACGCGATTGTCATTCCCGTACAGGCAATTGTACCGGAAGGCGATGTATTCAAGGTGTTCGTCGTCGACAAGAACATGATCGCACATTCCCGCGCGGTTACGGTCGGCGGAAGGAACGAGACCACCGCTGAAATACTGAGCGGGCTCAAGGCAGGAGAAAGGGTTGTGACTGTCGGCGCATACGGCGTTGAAGACAGCGCGAAAATAGTTTCTCCCGCCGCGGACTCGGCGGGCGGCGGGGCATGACTCAGGGGTCCGCAGCGGCATCGCCCAAGCGACTGGCGCTTTTTGACATGGTCTCCGAGCAGCGACGATTTATCTACCTGCTCGTTGGAATGCTGAGCGTTCTCGGGATTTGGGCAGCGCTCAGACTTCCTTCCGCTATTTATCCCGAGCTCAGGTTCTCCAGGATCACTGTAGTTGCATCAGGCTCTTCGCTCGGGTCCAGGCAGGTGCTGTTCACCATCAGCCGTCCTATCGAGGAAGCGGTTACCATCGTGCCCGGTGTCACTCGCGTGCAGTCGCGGTCGATCCGTGGTGGCGCGGAAGTCAACGTCACCTTTTCGCCCACGACCGATATGCAGTTTGCGCTGCAGCAGGTTCAGGCCCGGGTCAACCAGGTTGCGGCTTCACTTCCTCCAGGCATCGACCTCGAGGTCGAACGTCTCACCCCGTCGCTTTTTCCGGTGTTGTCATATAATCTCGAAGGCGGACAGCCCGCTGAGATGTATGACATAGCGCAATACGAAATCAGGCCGTTGTTTTCGCGGGTTCCGGGCGTTGGCCGCGTAGATGTGCAGGCGAGCGATGTTCGTGAGCTTGAAGTCATTGTCGATCCTGCGCGGCTCGCCGCGCAGAAGATGACCTACTTCGAGCTGGCCAACACAATCCGGGCAGCGAGCACAGTCACTGCCGTGGGGAGAATGCCCGCGAACTACAAGCAGTACCTGATTGTCACAACATCGGAAGCGCGCTCAGCCGACGACGTCGCGAACATAGTGATCGGTCACGGGCTTCGACTCCGCGATGTGGCGACAGTGCAGATGGGCACCGAGGATCACGTGCGAATTGTCGCGGGTGACGGACGCCCGGCTGCATTGATAAACATCACTCGCCAGGTTGGCGGGAATTCGGTCGCCATTGCCGACAGCATTGCAGTCATCGTCGCTTCGCTCAAGAAAAGCCTTCCCCATGGTGTACATCTCAAGGCCGTCTACGACCAGGCCGCCTTGGTGCGCGATGCCGTAAAATCTGTTCGGGATGCAATGCTCATTGGCGCAGTACTAGCTGTAATAGTGCTGTTGCTTTTCCTCCGGCATGGTCGAATCACGGCAGTTAGCGCTTCTTCCATCCCGCTTACAATGGCCATCACGGTTTTCATAATGAGCGTCTTTGGCCAGACGTTCAACCTTATGACGCTGGGGGCGATGGCGATTGCGATTGGGCTCGTGATCGACGACGCCGTTGTAATAACCGAGAACATCGTTCGGCATCTTCACATCAATCCGGATCGCGGGGCCGCAATTCGTGAAGCAGTACGGGAAATTGCCTGGCCGGTTACGACGTCCACTATCACCACGGTCGTTGTATTTCTTCCGCTCGGCCTCTTGACCGGTGTAGAGGGGCAATTCTTTCGTTCGCTGTCGATTGTCCTCTCGATCGCCGTTCTCGTGTCACTCGTGCTGGCGGTAACAATAATTCCACTCTTGAGTGAACAATTTCTCACCGCTGCGGATGCTGATTTGGAATCCGCGCCGAAGAGCAGGTCTGTTTCAAAATCTCTCGACCGGGTAAGCGCTGCGATTGACGCTTTGGGCGTTCGCTACGAGCGCGCACTTGCCGCAACGTTGAACAACCTGCGAATGGTGCTGATTGCGTGCGCTGTGCTCGTGGCTGGTGGATTCATTGTACACCAGTTCGTAGGGAGCGGCTTTCTACCTGAAATGGACGAAGGCGCCTTCGTGATTGACTACGTGACGCCGGGCGGGACGGCGCTCGCCGAAACCGATCGTGAGCTCCACATTGTCGAGAACATCCTGATACATACGCCTGAGGTTACCGGCCTTTCCCGCCGAACAGGCGCGGAGCTTGGGTTGTTTGCAACCCAGCAGAATGGCGGCGACATCGTAGTTCGCCTCAAACCAGAGAGCCAGCGCAGCCGGTCCAGCTTCGAGATCATCGACGACGTACGCGTCAGAATAGCTACCGCGGTACCGCGGATGCGTATCGAGTTTGTTCAAATCCTTTCGGATGTGATCAACGACCTGGCAGGCGCCGCCCGCCCGATCGAGGTAAAACTTTTTGGCCCCGATCTCAACACGCTGGAAAGGTATGGTACGCGGCTCGGCGCAAAACTCGCGAAGGTGGACGGGGTCGAGGACGTGTACAACGGCGTCACTGAGCCGGCAGCTGAGTTGGCAATGAATATTAGTACTGCTGAAGCTAATCGACTTGCCATGACGCCGGCTGATGTCGCCGCACAGGTAAGTGGTGCACTGCTGGGAGTGGAAGCCGGGGAGGTAAAGCTCGAGGATCGGACAGTCGGAATTCGAGTGCGATCACCTGACTCCGTTCGCTTCGCGATCGGTCAGCTGCAGGGATTTCCAGTAGTATCGCCTGCGACCGGCGCGGCAGTTCCACTCGGAACGCTTGCGACCTTCGTCCCCACTGAAAGCCGCTCGACACTAATGCGCGAAAACCAGCAGCAGATGGTTGACGTCACTGCCGACATAAGCGGCCGGTCGCTTGGTCCTATTATGAAAGATGTCAAGGCCGTAATAGCGCAGACACCTCCTCCTGCCGGAGTGCGGCTCGAGATTGCGGGACAGTACGCGAGCCAACAGGCGGCATTCGGCGCTCTTCTCGTTGTTCTCGGACTTGCTGCAGTAAGCGTGATTGCGGTAATGCTCATACAGTTTCAGTCGTTCATCGAGCCGCTTGTGATTCTGGTGGCTGCACCGCTTTCGTTTGTGGGTGCGATGCTGCTGCTCTGGATAACCGGGACCCCGCTTAACGTTTCGAGCTTCATGGGCTTGATCCTCCTGATCGGCCTGATCGTGAAGAACGGTATCATCCTGCTCGATTTCACCAGACACGTGATGCTGGCAAAAAATGTTACCATCGAACAAGGTATCCGCGAGGCCGCAAAGGTTCGCCTGCGCCCAATCCTGATGACGACGCTCTGCACACTTTTCGGGCTCCTGCCTCTCGCGCTTGGCCTGGGTGCGGGAAGCGAGCTGCAAAAGCCCCTGGCACTCGCAGTCATCGGTGGACTGGCCCTCTCTACACCGATCACGCTCTTTGTAGTTCCCACCCTCCTTGTCGCGATTCGCGGCAAGAATTTCCGTCTTGCCCAACGCACTCCGGAGTCCGCATGAAAACGATCGTACGTGCTCTTTCGCTCCTGCTGGGAACAGTTCCAACGGCACGTTCACGGTCCTGGTTCTCGACAGATAATTCCTGCTAGAAAAAACGCCCCATATTTGCGGGGCGTTTTTTATTTGCCCGCCTCGTGTCTGAGGAGGCGCTGCTTCAGCCCGGCCCCCCATCGGTATTCCCCGGTTCCCCCGTCACCGCGAACTACCCGGTGGCAGGGAATCACTACTGCTGCCCGATTGGTTGCGCATGCGCGACCCACTGCTCGCGCCGATTTGGGCTTTCCGATCGCTCTCGC
>JBKJPM010000132.1:0-7773 GCA_046595175.1 Gemmatimonadaceae bacterium | reverse complement strand
AGCTCCGAGCGACCGCGCTTCCTCTTCCACGCGGCGATCGAAGACAGCGAATACCCCGATGAAGTACAGCGTGGTGTAGCCAATTGCGACTACGCTGTGAGCGAGCCAAACTCCGGTCAGCGTCCCACCCAACCCGGCTCGCAGCACGAAATACTGCAGCCCGATTCCCAGTGCCAGCGGGGGCGCCGCGACCGGTAAAAAAGCTGCCGCCAGTGCGAAGTAGCGAAGCGGCACGGGAATCTGCGAAACTCTGCGGCCGATTTCAAACCCCGCAATAGACGCGAGAAATCCCGTCAGAGATGCGAGCCATAGGCTGGTAAGCAGGGAGTGAAAGAGCCTCCTGTCATTGAGCAATTCGCTCCACGCGGCGGTGCTCCACGAGGTTGGTGCAAGATGCGGATAAAACCAGCCGCTTCCAATGCTGGAGAACACTAGCACCGAGATGGGAAGTGCGGTCCAGAATACCAGCATGAGCAAGAGCAACGATCGCGATGGAATGAGGGACGTCCTCACTGGAACCTGTCTGCCCGCGAGATCATCGCTCCATACGCGGCAACAGCTGCGAGGCTGACGAGCAGCGCAAATCCTGCGAGCACGAATGCGCCGGGACGGAGCTCCATTGCGGTGTCCGTGTAGCGCTCCATCGTCAACAGAGGCAAGGCAAGAGGCCTGCTGGGAGCGAGGAGGGCCGCGGTTTCATACGATCCGGCGACAAACGTGGCAACGGCGACGATGCCGGGAAGCATGCCGCGCCACAACAGCGGCCATGTCGCGTAGAGAAATGTGTTTATACGATTCGCACCGAGACTACGCGCAGTCTCCTCCAGCAAAGCTCCGCGGTTCTTCAGCACCGTGAATGCAATCAGAGCCAGGAACGGAATCTCCTTCCAGACCAGCGCGAAGATGAGGCCGACGCCCGACCGGTCATAAACCAGCGGCGGCATTTGCGCGGGAGTTGCAATGATTCCCGCGGAGTGGGCGATGCGAGACAACAGACCGGACTGGCTGAGGATGAGCAGCGAAGAGAGTGCAGCCACGACATGAGGAACGGGCAGAGGCAGTACTGTCACTATTCGTGCGAAGCGATCCGCCTTGCTCTCGGCCCTGAATGTCGCCGCTAGAAGAACGGCCGCGATTGTCGCAATGAAGGTGGAGGCCATCGTTATCCAGAGCGTCCAGCCCAGACCGGCCCATGTTGTTTGGTTGGCGATTGCCTCCCGGAGATACCGCGATGTAACCCCACCGGGTGCCACGCCAAGCAATCCGAGCGAAGCCGAGACGGAATATCCGAGTCCGGCCAGGGCCGGGAGCGCGATCAAGAGCGCGAGGAAGAGACCCAGGGCGGAGCGTTTGTCGACGGTCAACGGGTGCGATCTCGCACCAGCCGTTTCCAGTCAGCGGCCAGACGTTCGCGGTATTGCGGCGCAACCTCGGGGACTGCGTGGCGGGCGAGCTCCGCGGGCGGTACCGCGTGCGAGTCCATCGTCAGCGACTCGAAACGTCTGCGCCATTCACTCGTGAGGTTCGCGAGATCGAGTACTGTTCCATCTCCCCAGACTTCGGCGCGTAATTTTTCATACTGCGCTTCCGGCGAGAGAAGAAAGTTCGCCACGACCATTGCGCCGGCGGGGTTTGGCGCATTGAAAGGAATGCCGACGTAATGCGCATTTGCGAGAGTCCCATCGATGAACACGAGCGCGTGCGCGGTTGCGGGAAGGACACCCTGCCGGATCTTGGTTACTACCTCGTTTTGATTGTACGACATAGTAAAATCGATTTCGTTGTTCGCAAAAAGCCGATGCATTTCTGCGACCCCTGGCGGATAATCCCGCCCTGCTCGCCAAAAATCGGGCAGCACGTCCTCGATCCAGCCGAATACACGCTCACTGGCTGGCTTGTAGAGAGCCGGCCGGAATCCGCCTTCGAACTTCCCTGCACCACCGGAAAGACTGTACATAAGCGCGGTCTGAAAAGCGACACCGGTGAACTCCTGGTCGTGAGTGAAGCGGCCAGGATGTTTCTTGATCCAGACTTTCAGCTCCGCGAATGAGTGCGGTGGATCGCGCGTTCGCACAGTGTCGTAGATAAGTGTGAATTGCACTCTGCCCCAGGGAGATTCCCACCCATCGAGGGGCTGTTCGAAGTCACGCATTACAATTTGCGAGGTGCTGTCGAGAGCGGCGGCATTAGGGAGCCGATTTGCCCAGGGTCCCCAGAGAAGCTTTGCCTGGCGCAGATTGTGAAACGTTTCGCCATTGATCCAGACGATATCCGCAACTCCGCGCGCGCGCGCCTGTCGCTCGACAACAAGCTGGTTCACAATTTCCGGCCCCTGCCCTTCGACCGCGCGCAATGAAATCCCGTAGTCACGCGCTAACCTGGGTACAATCCAGTGATCGACGTACGCATTAATGGAGGGGTCGCCTCGCCACATTCGCCACGTGACGGTGCTGCCCCTGGCGAGCCGCACAACGTTCTCCCAGGGAAGGCGACTGATCGCGGCGCGATCCACGCTTTCTGTTCGATCCCTGTTGCACGCGCTGAGTAGGAGTGCGCAACCAGAGATCGCGATTCCGGCTCTTTTCAAAATACGTATTGGGCGGAAAGCTGTATCTGTCGCGGCGGTGCTGCCGCGCCATAGACGACGGGATCCCCGGGGCGACCTACCTGAGTTCGAGGACCTCCACCTGGAATTCCATTGGCGAATCCGGAGACGACTGTCGAGTTAAGCAGATTGAAAACGTCCGCTCTCAGGTTGAGCCCTCGCGCTCCAAGGGGCACACAAAATTGAGCAGACATGCCCAGCTGCAGCGCGCCAGGCAGTCTTTCCGTGTTTCGCGCGACTCCGAAAAAACGATCGTAATTGCCCACGAAACCATTCCCGAATACGGGACCCGATCCATCCAGATCCCGAAAGCCAGCCACTCGGTTTATCGGCGTCCCCGTCTGGAAATCGGCGATGCCGCTCAGCGCGAACGATCTTGCAAATGTGTGGGAGCTGCGAACCGTCACCTTGTGGCGGCGGTCATTAATGCCGTCAGCCCACTCCGCGGCATAATCGTTCGCGTGTGATGCGTTGAAATTTATGTCTTCAGTATTATTGCGCTGGCGCGACCAGACCCAGGTCGCTTCCATGGTCCACGATTCGGAGATCTGACGTCTGAGATTCGTGTATAGGGCGATATACCTGCTCTCTCCTCCGGATTCAGTAGTCGTCAGCCGGCGGAAACTGCCCGCGACCGGTTTGATTGGACGGAAAGGATCGCCGCGATCCGCCGGCAGATTGACGGTGTCTGCCCGCGCGATCGCCTTGGTATCCGGATTCAGGTCCCATGATCGCGGTAAGTGTCGGGTATGCATCCATACACCGTCGACCGAAATCGCCCAGGCATCTGCGAATTCGTGGCTGAACCCCAGAGCAGTCTGCAAACTTCGGGGCTGCTTCAGTCCGAGAGCGAAGAGCCGGCGCTCCTCCTGCGGGGGAAATGTGCTGCGTCTACCAGCGAGCGAGGATGGCGCAGGCCCCTTGAGAAAAGCGGGAGGCGGGAACGCTGTGCCTTGAAGGGTGACGACGGCGTTGCCATCCGGGCCGAATTGAATGGCATCTGAATACACCGCGTACGGAAATTTTCCGCTGTACAACCCGGCGCCGCCGCGCACAACGGTATTAGTGCCCGCCAGCCAGTTCGCCGCCAAACGCGGCTGGACATTCGTCAGGTCCGCTTTGCTTTCCCCACGAGAGGTGATGTCGTCATAATCCCAACGCAACCCAAGGGTCGCGGACAAGGACGGACTCAGTCGCAGCTCGTCCTCTGCGAAGGCGCCGTAAACAGTCTGAGACCGATTCACATGCTGTGGCGCGGCATCTATGCTATAGCTCAAGACTCGAACGTTGGATGGAATGTCGCGAATGGACAGAAAAGGACCGGACGGATTTATGTTTCCTTCGTCGATCACCGAGTAGGAGCCGCTGGGGTTCGTGCTCGCCGCGAAAAGCCGGAACATGCCGCGGGACAGATCTACACCAGCCCGGAACGTATGAATGCGTCCGACGCGGGACTCCAGCACATCACGGAATTGCAGCTGCATTTCACGTTCGTCGAAGACAAAATTGCTCGATCCCACCACGGCTTCCGTCGTGACAGAATCACGGGCGAGCACCGTTACCTGAGGCGTGTTGAAATCGCTCTTGCTCGGTGGAAAGTACCAGTGAAAAGTGCCCAGTTGAAACGATGCCGAGTTACTCCCGCGTCCATCGCGGAGCGCGCTCAGGTGGACTATTGACGCGAGAGTGCCGACCCGCCGCGTCGTGATGTCTGCTTCCGGCACAATGGTACCGCCGCCCTGCCCTTTGCGACTTACGTCGCTCGCAGCGAGACGAAAAGTCGTTGTCTGATTCGGAGTCCAACCGTGATCAAGACGGGAAAAGATCTTTAGCGTGTGTCGAAGTTCCGTTCCGAGAAATCTGGTTCGGGCGGTTGAACCGATTCGATCTTCCTGCTCGCTGCTGTATTCGGCGGTGCCGAACCAGAAGGTGTTGTCCTTGCGGAGCGGACCGCCCAAGGTCGCTCCAAATTGCCGGCGCTGAAATCCTTTCGGATCTACTCCCGACGGAGCGAACTTCGGCTTTGCATCAAGAGGAATTCCGGGACGGATGTAAAAAAACGTTTCACCCCTCCAATGTTCGGAACCGGCGCGCGTCTCGAGATTCACAACGCCGTTGGCGCTTCGTCCCCATTCGGCGCGATAAGTATTCGCGAGAACGCTGAATCGTTCGATTCCGGACAGCGGGAATTCAACGCGCGGACCACCGAGAAATCCCTCGTTGTTGTCGAGCCCGTCAACGGTGTACTGGGTGTAGAGAGAGTTCTCCGCATTAATCGAAAGCGGCGCGGCATCGCCAAAAAATCCAGTTGCCTGGGAAACCCCAGGCACCGTAAAAGCGAGAGACAGTGGATTGCGAGCATCAGTGGGCAAGTTTGCGAGCTCCCGCCTCTCAACCGCTCCGCCGGTGGCGGCATCCTTCGTATTCAGAAGCGGTCGCGTGCGCTCGGCGACGACACTCACGGCCGTGAGTCGGATAACCGGGATTAGGGTGACGGCTTCAGTTCGAACTTGCGGTGAGAGAGCAGGCCGAACGAGCATGCGCGCATCCTCATACCCCGGACGAGTGAAACTGAGCTCGACCGCTCCGGCGTGCGCCAGGCCGACCGCGAAGCGCCCGGCGCTATCGGTTGTCACCCCGGTAAATGAGCCGTCGACCAGAATCAACACGCCAGGGACAGGATTCCCACCTCGTTCGCGTACGATGCCAGAGACAGTGGCTGGCTTCTGTGCTGCCGCAGAACGCGCAGTGAAGGGTACGACGATCAGTGCTCCTATACACGCAAGGAGACCGAGCGGGTGACGAAGGGTCTTCCATCTGAGTCTGGGTAACATCAATCTGAGTCTGGGGTTGGTAGATGATTTGCGCGGCCTCTCCCATTAATGAAGACCGACGTGCGTTCCCTGGTTCCGGGGATGGAGCCACAGGTACCGCTGGCTTACAGGAATCGTACCGCCCATGCAATTCTCTGGAGAATCGAGAGCGCCGTGAGAATTGCGGTAAGCCAAAAAATGCGCGACGCGAACGCGGGGAGAACCAAAAACGATGTGAAAAGCAATAGCGTTTCCGTGCCGCCCACCAGCGCATCAGGCATTGCGATACTGGTCTCCTCGCCGGTTTTTCCGACGCCGGCCGAGCGTTTCTCCAGTAACGCGGACAGGTACATCCAGGAAGCAGAGTTCACATAGAACGTCGCGAGCATCACGGAAGTCGCAAGCCATGACTCGGCAGTTGCAAAATGGATGGCAACCCCGATGGGGATTGCCCCGTACACCATGAAGTCGGCGAGGATGTCGACGTATCCGCCGAAGTCACTCTGTCTTCCTCCCTCCCTGGCGACAGCCCCATCGAGACCGTCGAGGATTCGATTCACAGTCCAGGCCAAAAGGCCCGCGTCAAAGCGACCTTCGGCGACGGCGACTGCGGCAAGTATTCCGAATAGCGCCGACGCGAGTGTAATT
Organism: Gemmatimonadaceae bacterium; assembly: GCA_046595175.1. Taxonomy (GTDB): domain Bacteria; phylum Gemmatimonadota; class Gemmatimonadetes; order Gemmatimonadales; family Gemmatimonadaceae; genus UBA4720. Next base: position 1,707 of record JBKJPM010000132.1, on the reverse strand, counting down.
ACCCCTGGATGCACGCGATCGGCCAGGCGGGAGGCTATTGGCTGCAGCAATCGGTTCTTCAGGGGCCGGGCGATTGTATCCAGCATTATGGTCCCTGGTGGGTACCGCGCAGACAATAATTGAGATCAGGAACTGTCGTTCGCCTCGGAGTCTTTATTATACACACTCCCCATGCTCCGACCCCTGATGAATCGCCCAACTGGATCTACGCTCCTTCGCTGGACATTCACAATCGTATTGGTGCTTCTGTTTCTAGGGGCTGCGAGTCACTACCTCGAGCCGTATGCAGACCCTTTTGCGAACTGGGTCCGAGAGCGCGGAGCGTGGGGACCGGTGGTTTTCATCGGTATCTACATAGTTGCTGCCGTGCTCCTTATTCCCGGAACGATTCTCACCTTAATCGCGGGAGCATTGTTTGGCTTCGTCTACGGAGTGATTTACAGCTTCGTCGGCGCGATGCTCGGATCAATAGGTTCGTTCCTGCTGGCTCGATACGTTGTCCGGCCGTTTGTGGAACGACGCCTTCGCACAGAAAAGCGATTCAAAGCGATCGATCACGCCGCTAAGACCGGCGGAATGCGACTCGTAGCATTGTTACGACTCTCGCCCGTGCTCCCATACAACGTCCTCAATTATGCCCTGGGAATCACTGGTGTCGCCACATGGGAATACATACTCGGCACCGCGGCAATTCTGCCCGGGACGATGATGTATACCTACTATGGAACGGTGGGCGGGACTCTCACGGGTATTTCGAAATCAGTTCATCATGGCGCGGGCTATTACACCATGATGGTGGTCGGCGTTGTTGCCACGGTTGTGGCCGCGTTCCTGATCGCCCGCCTCGCACGAAGTGAGCTGGGGCCCTTAGAGCATGGTAAATGAAATGAGTACGCAGACGTCCATCGCGAGCGATTCCGACCGTGGGTGGCGTGCCAACGTCTCACCGGAGAATTGGACGAATCCTGTTCCCAGGGACAAGTACGACCTGGTGGTGATCGGTGCCGGGACCGGGGGCCTGGTGACATCCGCCATAGCCGCGGCGCTTGGCGCCCGAGTCGCGCTGATAGAGCGGCACTCCATGGGAGGCGATTGCCTCAACGTCGGCTGCGTGCCGTCTAAAGCGTTGTTGCGGGCGAGCCGGGCGTGGGCTGACGCGAAGGCCGGCCGATTCGGTGCACCGCGAGCTGAAGGTGACGGTGATTTCGCCGAGGCAATGGAGCACATGCGCCGCACCCGTGCAAAGATTTCCGCGGTGGATGCCGCCGTGCGCTATCGGGAAATGGGCATTGATGTGTTTTTCGGAAAGGGGCGATTCAAGACACGCGATCAGATAGAGGTGGGGGATGCGGTGCTCAAATTTCGCCGCGCAGTGATCGCTACCGGTAGCAGTCCGGCTGTGCCTCCCATTCCTGGACTTCGGGAAACGCCATTTCTTACCAATGAGACGATCTTTGATCTTCGGCGTCGACCACGTCATCTCCTGGTCATAGGAGGCGGCCCGATTGGGTGCGAGCTGGCGCAGACATTCCGGCGATTGGGAGCCGAAGTGACGTTGATCGAGCGTGGAACGCGAATCCTCGCCAAGGATGACGCTGACGCTGCGGAGGTTGTCGCCCGTTCCCTCGCGCGTGATGGAGTCAAAATTCGCTTAGGCGTCGAACTGGAATTTGTCTCGCAAACCGGGAGTGACAGCGCCATTCGTCT
>JBKJPM010000272.1:0-5264 GCA_046595175.1 Gemmatimonadaceae bacterium | reverse complement strand
CGCGCTGAACCGGATTGCACTCACACTTCTTGGCCTGTTCGCAATTCAGGCTGGCCTGAACTTCACTCAGGTGTACCTGCTCACGTCCACGGCAGAAAGAGTGATAGCAAAGATCCGCCGTGATCTCTTTGAATCGCTGATTCATTTGTCGCCGGGATTTTTTACCGACTCTCGTGTCGGAGAGCTTACTAGCCGGCTGTCCGCCGATACCGCCGTACTGCAGACGGTTCTCTCCACTAATCTTTCGGAATTCACCCGTCAGTCGCTGCTCCTGGTTGGCGGAATCGTTCTGCTGACGCTGACACATCCTGCCCTTACAACCACGACACTCGCCGTGGTTCCTGTGGTAGTGGGTGCATCCGTCATGTTTGGCCGCAAGCTGCGGAAGGCGAGTTCGGGTGTGCAGGACCGGGTGGCCGAGGCGATGGGAACAGCCGACGAAGCATTCTCGCAGATTCGGACGGTACAAAGCTTCACGAGGGAAAAGACCGAGATCGCGCGCTACTCCGCGCACATTTCCGAAGTGGTGACTGCCGCGCTGCGTCGCGCGCGAATCCGCGCGGGGTTCTTCGGTGTTCTGACTTTCTTTGGATTTGGAAGTGTTGTGGTTGTCTTGTGGCAGGGCGGACGAATGGTTCTTGCGGGTACGCTTACCGCCGGCGCGCTTGTGTCATTCCTGCTTTACGCCATGTACGTTGCCGGTGCGGTCGGATCACTTGCATCCCTTTTTGGCGCGTACCAGGAAGCTGTTGGCGCGGCAAAACGCGTTTTCGAATTATTGGAGACCCGTCCCGTTGTGCAGGACCCGGCCTCACCGCGCTCGCTTCCCGGTCCAATTCGCGCCGCGCTCGAGCTCCGCGACGTTGGATTCAGGTATTCAGACTCTCTCCCGGATGTGATCCAGAACGTCTCGCTCTCGATTGCGCCCGGTGAAGTAGTTGCGCTTGTCGGCCCAAGTGGCGCGGGGAAAACAACGATCGCGTCGCTCATTCCCAGATTCTGGGACATTACGTCTGGATGCATAACGCTCGACGGCATTGACGTTCGCGAGCTCAGACTACACGACCTGCGGAGCGCCATCGGAATCGTTCCACAGGAACCAGCACTTTTCAGCGGGACCGTGCGCGAGAACATCGCTTTTGTTGGGCGGGATCCGTCGATGCCGGATTTTACCGACGACGAGATAATCGAGGCTGCACGAGCCGCGCACGCATGGGAGTTTATTGAGCGACTTCCGGAAAGTCTCGATACACGCGTCGGCGAACGGGGAGTGAAGCTCTCAGGCGGGCAGCGTCAACGGATCGCGATTGCGCGCGTATTTCTGAAAAATCCTGCGTTGGTGATACTCGATGAAGCGACATCAAGCCTGGACAGCGAAAGCGAGCGACTGGTTGAAGCGGCAATGGAAGACCTGCTCCGGAACCGCTCGACGCTAATCATCGCGCACCGTCTGAGCACGGTCCTGCGCGCCGACCGCGTCGTCGTCATTGACCACGGTGTGATTGTCGAACAGGGAACCCACACTTCGCTTCTGGGCGCCGAAGGTGTTTACTCGCGGCTGTACCGCGGGCAGTTCAGAGCCGCCGAAGCCTAGGTTCCCGCAGTCTGCGTTGACGCAGGAGCAGCTGGTTTCGGAGCAACTGTCATCGTTATTAAGGCGACCTCACCTGCAGTCACGGTCACGGTTCCGTCAGCAATCCCATATGCCGGATGCCAAGCGCGGATGTGGTATGTGCCGGGTGGAACGCCGTCCATCGAGAAGGATCCATTCGCCGCAGTCTGCGCGTAGTATGGATGGTCTACAACCAGCAGCCATCCGCGGGTCCAGGGATGTACGTCACACACAACTTCATACTCCGCAGTCTTCGTCACTAGTCTGTCGTAGGGAATTATCTCTCCCTTGTCGTTGAACGGGGCGACAGCTTCCGATTGGCCGGTCGCAACATTGATGAACCGGTTGTGGTGCAGAACTGCGTCATTGCTTCCGAAGTTGATCGTGGCGCCCGCAAAAACCGCCTGCACCCTTGGCGAGATGAGACAGTTTTCGTTCACCATGTCAAACAGGCGCTCAGACGGGAAACCCTTTCCTGTGCGAATGTCGGTAAGCCAGACAACAGCATCCCGAAGCGCGCCATTCGCGGAAGTCTCCGCGGTCTTGTCCGGCGCCGCACACCCCTGCCGAAAATTGTGGGGGATTGACTGCACTTCTACTGCGGTTCCCGGCGCTGTCTGGATTGTGCCCGCGATCGTTCCAGGCGAGGACACGGCAATCGCGTGGTATGGACCGGCGGGCTCCGACACTACGGCTTCACGGCGCGGCATAGCAGGCTTCTTGCCGACCACAGGCGCCGCGGAAGCCCCCTGCTCGCCGGAACAGCCGGCAAATGCAAAGAGGCCTGACACTACTATATAAAGAAGGCCGCTACGACGGCTCATTGATGCTCGACTGACTGTTAGAGGGGTTAGCTGTAAAAAGGGCAACCGCCGTGCCACCCTTAGTTTGGCCCGCGACGATACACTGCTTTCCCGCCCAGCCATGTAGATAAGACTCTTGATTGGAGGATTTGGTCAACCGGGACACGCATGATGTCACTATCGAGGACGACAAAATCAGCGTACTTGCCCGGGGAGAGCGATCCCAGAATTTTTTCCTGAAATCCGGCGTATGCAGGCCAGAGAGTCATCGCCTTGAGCGCTTCCTCGCGGGTCATTTTCTGCTCCGGATACCAGCCCCCCAAAGGCTGGTTGGCCGGATCCTGGCGCGTGATTGCTGCATGGAAAGACAAGAGCGGATTCACGTCCTCCACCGGAAAATCGCTGCCATTTGGAATAATGGAGCCCTGGTCAATGAGCGAGCGCCATGCGTACGCTCCGCGGATTCGGTCATGGCCAACACGATCTTCCGCCCAACCCATGTCGCTTGTCTGATGGCTGGCCTGCATTGACGGAATTACGCCAAGCTGTGCAAAACGCGGGATGTCAGCGAGGGAGATTACCTGCGCGTGCTCGACTCGAAAACGATGATCCGCAACCGGATTCTTTCTAAGCGCAGAGTCATACACGTCGAGGGCCACGCGGTTACCCCGGTCCCCAATAGCGTGTGTCGCAACCTGGAATCCTGTGCGAAGAGCAAGATCGGCAACGGTCTGCAGATCGCGCTGAGGCGTCAGGAGCAGACCCACATTTCCCGGATCGTCACTGTAAGGCTGGAGCATCGCTGCACCGCGAGAGCCGAGCGCGCCGTCCGCGTACATCTTGATTGAACGCACCCAGAGACGTCCGTTGTATAAGTCGCTGCGGGGACCGCGACCGGTGTAGTACTGAACGTCGGCACTGTCGGCAGAAACCATCACGTAGTTCCTGAGATTGTACTTCCCTGCCCGCGCGAGCTGCTCATAGATGTCTATCACCAGGCGGGATTCGCCGGCATCGTGAATGCCCGTAAGTCCCCACCTGTTGGCTTCCGCAATTGCTCCCAACAAGGCGTCATTGATCTGCGCCTTGCTTGGCGAAGGGATGACGCGCTGGATAAGACTCTTTGCATTATCCACGAACACGCCTGTCGGATTTCCCTGTGAGTCGCGGATAATGCGGCCGCCTTCCGGATCTTTTGTAACAGCTGAAACTCCCGCGAGTTTCATCGCGACAGCGTTGGCAAGTGCGGCGTGACCGTCTACACGATCAACGAAAACGGGGTTGGCTGGTACCGCGAGCGACAGAGCAGCATGGGTCGGGAAACTTTTTTCCGGCCAAAGGTTCTGGTCCCAGCCTCGGCCGGTGACCCAATCACCGCTTTTTGTATTGGCGGCACGCGCCGCAATCCTCGAAACGACCTCACGGTACGTGGAGGCCCCCTGGAGGCGCACGCGCAGGAGCGACTGTCCCAGGCCAAGCAGGTGCGCGTGCGCATCCACCATCCCGGGGATGATTGTCCTTCCCTGGAACGCCGAGGTCCTGGCGGATGGCGAAGCTTTCGCGCGGACTTCACGCAGGGATCCCGCAAACACTATCCTATCACCGCGGACCAGCAGGGCCTCGACAACCGGCCGGAAATCGTCGGCAGTATAAATCCGCGCAGCAGTTATGATCATTTCGGGCTGCTGAGCCGCTGCGACTCCGCCGACCGCCGGAATGGTGACTGCTGCCGCGAACCAAAGAAGTCGTGCTCTATTCATGCTGAATTGTCGCGGATTGGCGATTCGAATGCTAGGATTTCAGTGTCAACTTTTCCCTCATCTCGCAAACAAAACACAATGTCTACAAGAGTGATTGTTACAATGCTGCTGATTTCCACTGCCGCGGCACCCTCGTCATCGCGCGCGCAGCAACAGCTGTCGTCCCCTGAACGCAAGATGGTTGAGTATGTGCGCCAGCACGAAGAGGAAGCGATCGCCTTCCTCGAGAAGGTGGTCAACATCAACAGCGGAACGCTTAACGCGCCGGGCGTGCGCGCCGTCGGCACAGAATTCGACCGCGAGCTGAGGGGTCTCGGATTCCGGACGTGGTGGGAAACAATGCCCGCGGAAATGAATCGCGGCGGAAACTTCTTTGCCGAGCGAAAGGGAAAGCGCTGGAAAAAGGGGAAGCGGATTCTCCTGCTGGGTCACCTCGATACTGTTTTCGAGGGCGAGGGACAGAAGTTCTCACGGTCGGACACCATTGCGCGCGGTGCAGGGACGAGCGACATGAAGGGCGGAGATGTCGCCATCCTTTACGCACTCAAGGCGATGAATGCCGCTGGCGTGCTGGACGAGGCAAATGTCATCGTCGCGCTTACGGGAGATGAAGAAAGCTCTGGCTTGCCGACATCGATCGCTCGGCAGGGACTCATCGATGCAGCCAAACGCAGCGACGTTGCGCTCGCCTTCGAATCAGATGAAGGCAAAGGCACAATCGCCCGTCGAGGCTGGAGCTCATGGACACTTCGTGTGACTGGCCGGCAAGCTCACTCCTCAGGAATATTTTCCGGAGGTTACGGAGCGATTTACGAGATCGCGCGGATTCTGGATGAGTTCAGGGCAACCCTTTCAACCGAACAGTACCTGACGTTCAATCCTGGAATTCTCCTCGGCGGGACTACTCTGAACTTTGACACCGCGCAGATTACCGGATCGGCCGCTGGAAAACTCAACATCATCTCCCCCGTGGCTGTTGCCATGGGCGACCTTCGCTTCCTCACTGATGATCAGCTTCAGCGGACGCGTGCAACGATGCGTGCCATCGCCGCGAAAAATCTCGCGAGAACGAGTGCCGAGCTGACCTTT
>JBKJPM010000194.1:0-5045 GCA_046595175.1 Gemmatimonadaceae bacterium | reverse complement strand
CCGAGACACTCGAGAGAAGTGACGGCGCTAATTTCTCGGCCGTAAGCTGCGGTGCCCGCAGCCAACAGAATGGGATTCCGGAAGTTCAGGCCGCAGGCAGCTGTCGCCAGACGTGCTGATGTCATTAACTGAAAGCTATCAGCTATTCGCTTTCGAGCTATCCGCCAACAGCTCGTTGTTGCTGTACATGAGAGAAAGAACGAGCAATTCGCGAATAGCGGAACGCTGACAGCCGATAGCGGAACTACTTCCGTTTAGTCACGGCCATCCGCTGCTGCATCTCCGGAAGCCAGTTGGGAACGATTACAAGCTGGAAATCATTCTTGTTGTTGAGCAGACCAAGCAGGCGTCCATCGCGTGCAAGGTCGTAGTTTGCGGTTAGACCGAAAGCGGCGCCGTTGAGATTGACCAGCGCGCTCGTGATTACAGTGTCCCGCGCAACGACCCTCATGCTTGGCGTCGTCGCAAGTCTGGCCGACATCAAGCCGTTGCCGACTGTATAGTAGATTCGCATCCCGTCTGCAGACCAGACAGGGGAGTTACCGCCTCCCGCGGAAATCTGTACACGAACGGCCGGATTCGGATAAGACCGCACAAAAACCTCCGACTGGCCCCCCGCTGCGGCCGAAGCAACCGCAACCCACTTTCCGTCGGGTGAAAATTGGGGCGCAAAAGCTCCGTCTGCTCCGGTGAGATATGGAACCGGAGGTTCGGCCGAATCGAGGTTTTTGCGAAAAATAGCCCAGTTATTGTTGGTGTAAGTGATGCTTAAGATTGAGCGCCCATCCGGGGAAAGAACAATTCCCGGTGTCAACCTGGGAAGCTCAAACAACTTCTTTGGTGACGAGCCACCGTCATTAGCCTGTTCCCAGACGGCAAAACGCTCTTTTTCTCCTTCGGCTATATAGACGACGGAACGCCCGTCAGGCGTCCACACGGGTGACCCGGCCGTGCCCGTTGCTGACAGCTGAGAAAGTGTTCCGGTCGCAAGGTCGTGCACCCATACGGCCGACTTGTCGGACTCGGCTATTCGCACGGCGATCTTCTGGCCATCGGGCGAAATCCGGGGACCGGAAAAATTGCGAACCGCAGTCGATACGGGTTTTACCGACCCGTCGCGCGACACCCATACAAGCTGGCTCATCCTTCCACCGCGCGATGTCAGCAGCGCCCCGCCGCTCGACACAAAAATCCCGGAATTCCCGTTGTTTCCAGCAACTACTGGAACCGGGTCAAGTAAGGGGACCGGCGTTCCCGCAAGATGGCGTCCTGACCGGTCCAAATCCACAGCCATCGTAACTCCATCCGCGCGCACGTATACCAGTGTCCTTCCGATTACCGCAAGCGGGCGAATGCCGCGCAGACCAAGCCGGACTATTTCTCCGTCGTCTATCGACGCCGTCGCAATACGGGATGTGTTCAGAGTTCCGGACCATATCGCAAACACCGCGGTCTTTCCGTCGGGAGTGGCTATGGGCCACAAAAGCGCGGTTTCGCCTTTTGACGAGTCAGGCCTGGCAAACTCGACCAGGTCGCCGCCCGCCGCGCTCACCTTGGACAATCCGGAAAATCCGCGCTCCGATCCGAAAATGAATTCTTCACTGGTTGTCCAGTCCGCACCATTATTTGCGTCCGCGTCCGCCACGGCGATAGGTGCGCTCCCATCCAGCCGGACTTTTCGCAACTTTCCGTTCGCTTCGAAGGCGATGGATTGGCCGTCGGGCGAAAAGAGGGGTTGAGACGCGCCCGCAGTGCCGGGAATCATCTGGCCATCCAGCTGGTTGGTACGCTGATAATAAAGAACCGTTGTCTCGCCTCTGCGAACGGAATACACAACCACGCTTCCATCGGGCGAAATGGCACCCGGCCAGGGAAAATTGTCAAAGGCTTTCGCAGTATCTGGAGTCGCCAGCACAAAACGCACAGGGGCGCGCGCGGCCCCGACCCCCGACCCCGATCGCATTGCAAGCGCCGTCACCAGTAGCAGAGTGATGGCGCTCAACGCCGCAACGAGCGGATCACGGAACCGTGCAAGAATGCGCGGAACACGACCCGTGGCCGAAGTCATCGCCGGGCGAGACGTGGTAGCGGTCGAATAGCCCATTCTACCCTGCAATGCGTCAGCATATTCCTTGGCCGACGAATACCGGTCCGCGGGCAGTTTCTCCAGCGCACGCATGACCGCCGCTTCCACATACTCCGGAACCATTGAGCGGGTCGTGCGAATCGGACGCGGTTTTTCCGTCAGCATTCTCGCGATCACAGCCTGCGACGTATTTCCCGTGTGCGGAGGCTCACCGGTGAGCATCTCGTATGTCATTGCACCCAGCGAATAGATGTCGCTCCTGCAGTCTATGATGCGATCACCGGTCGCCTGCTCGGGACTCATGTAAGCGGGTGTGCCGAGAGACAGCCCGGTTTGTGTCATACGGTTGCCGCCAGCCTTGCTCACAGCGAGCGCAATTCCAAAGTCCGCAATAACGGGCTGGCCGGATTGAAGAAGTATGTTCTCCGGCTTCAGGTCCCTGTGAATGACATTGTGCGAATGTGCGTACTCAAGGGCGTTTGCAATTGCGATCGACATCCGGATCGCTTCGTCCACCGGAAGCTGCTTTTCCCGATCCAGGCGGTTGCGAAGAGTTTCACCCTCGACATAAGGCATCACATAGAAGAGAAGTCCGTCGGCCTCCCCGGAGTCGAACAGCGGCAGCAGGTTGGGGTGCTGCAAATTCGCCGTGACCTTGATCTCGGCCAGAAAGCGCTCGAGTCCCAGGATAGCCCCAAGGTCGGGCTTCAAAACTTTGAGCGCGACTAGCCGATCGTGGCGAAGATCGCGGGCGAGATAAACCGTTGCCATTCCGCCGGCACCAATCTCCCGCTCAATGTCGTAGCGGTCAGCGAGCGAGGTCTTGAGCTGTGCTACGTAGTCCAGAGTATCTCCCAGAACCGGTTGTTGAGCGGCATGAATATGGGGGATATCGCGGTAAGCTGAAAGACACTCAATAAAGCTGTCAGCGGTTGGCTTTCAGATATCAGCTAATGGCGCGGTCTTGCTGTCAGGGAGGGAAACAACGAGCGGTTCGCTGATAGCGCAAAGCGGTTAGCTAATAGCGCAAAGCGGTTAGCCAATAGCGTAAAGTGGTTAGCTAATGGCAAAGCGATTACTGTCCCCCTATCCTCAACTCGTAGTGCTCGAGGTATGCCAATACGCTCTGTGCGATCGTGCGAGCGATCGTTCGCTGTGAATCCGAATCAGTCAGCCACGCTGCTTCATCCGGGTTTGTTCCAAATCCTATCTCCACAAGCACCGCCGGCATGTACGACCCGCGCAGAACGGCGAAATTCGCCTGCTGCACTCCCCTGCTCGGCCCGGGATGTATTGTCTTCAATCCCTGCTGAATCGTTTCTGCCAGGTCATTCGACTCACGAAGATGTTCGTTCTGCGCCATGTCGTTGATGATAAAACTGAGCGGATCACCCTTCGCAGCATTGGCCCCTGTCTCGAACTTGACCGCTTCATTTTCCATCCGCTCAACGCGGGTCGCTTCCTCTGTTTTGGCTTCGGCGAGGAAATAAGTCTCGAATCCGCGTTCCTTTGCCGCCCAGCTCGCGCGTGACCCCGTGGCATTCACGTGGATGGAAACGAACAGGTCACCCTTGGCACGATTGGCAATTCGGCCGCGGTCCGAGAGGGCGATCAGTGTGTCAGCAGTGCGGGTCATGAGGATGTCCACACCCGCGCTTCGCAGTTCCTGGGACACAAGCCGCGCGACAGCAAGCGTGATGTTCTTTTCCCTGATCTGTGGGCCACCACCGATAGGTCCAGTCATTCCATTATCAACACCACCGTGACCGGCATCCACGACTACCAGTCGGCGCTGGGAACCGGACGGTCGGCGCACCGGTCCAATGGATGGAGGCGCATTTGGAGTGCTGCCCGCATTCCAGGGCGTGTCGATTATTTCCGGCGTTCCGGTGCGGGCGACTGTGTTGAATACCCGAAGCTCGGAGTATTGTGCGTCGTACATAAGACCGGTTCCGAGCCGCGGGAGGATATCAGTTACAACCTGCAGCGGAAGAAACATGACTCCGTCCCGCTTGAAAGCCGGGTACGCGAGCGGGACGAGCATCGTGTCAATGCGCGCAAAAAAATAAGCCTCGCCAAATTCGAAAGTCCTTCCGCCCGCAGAAAACGACTGCCTTCCATTCGCCTTGGCGACCAGCACAGCTCCAAGTGCCTTCGCTACCAGGTCAGCACGCACGGCATTCCCCTGCCGAGTCGTAATGACAGGAACCTGAGTGTCCTTTCCGCTGCGCTTGATTGTGAACGAAACCGGCGGCGGCGAGGCTGGCGTCGCCGCGAGCTGCAGCAGCAACGCGATGGATCCAATCATCTGCTTCTTACCGCCCTCTGCATTTCGCGCTCGTCATCCTTGCGCTTGAGGTCCGCGCGTTTGTCGTGATTCTGCTTTCCCTTGCCGAGCGCGATCGCAACTTTTGCGCGTCCGCGCTTGAAGTAGAGCTCGAGCGGAATCAGGGTCAGTCCCTGGCGCTCCACCGATCCGATCATCTTTTTGATTTCCTTCTTGTGGAGCAGGAGCTTGCGCGTGCGGGTCGGTTCGTGATTGAAGAAGCTGGCCTTTTCGTAAGGAGAAACGTGGAGATTGAGTAAATACACTTCGCCGTCCTTAAGGATCGCATAGGCATCTGAAAGGTTCGCCCTTCCATCGCGCAGCGATTTGACCTCGCTGCCGGTCAGCACAATGCCAGCTTCCCAGGTGTCCAGGATGGTATAGTCAAAGCGCGCGCGTCGATTCTTCGCGATCGACTCGCGCCGTTCTTCTTTTTCTTCGGGCTTGGGAGGGTTCTTGCCGGGCATACAGGCAACATAGGCGATTTGCTGGCGATTAAAAACTGGAACTGCTCTTTCAAGACAGTTTGGATTAACTTTAGAAACACGCCGAAGTGGTGGAACTGGTAGACGCGCTGGCTTCAGGAGCCAGTGGGCGCAAGCTCGTGGGGGTTCGAGTCCCCCCTTCGGCATA
>JBKJPM010000310.1:0-7184 GCA_046595175.1 Gemmatimonadaceae bacterium | reverse complement strand
TCAAGAGCTGCGCGTCGCGAATGTACGCGCGTGCCAATGCAATCTTCTGCCATTCGCCGCCGGAAAGGTCAACTCCATCGTCGAAGCGGCGACCAAGCATCTGCTTGTAACCGGTTTTGAATCGCGGCAAAAGGGAAGCCGCCAGTGAATTCTCCGCGGCCGACGTAATGCTCGCAGGAATCTCAGCACTGTCGAGATCTGCGCGAACTTTCTCGATCTCACCGACACCGATGTTTTCATCGAAGCGCATGTCATAGCGAACAAAATCCTGAAAGATCACGCCGATCGCACGACGCAGTGATTTGAGTTCGTAGTCGCGCAGATCGAGACCGTCGAGCGTGATCGCACCCTCGGTCGGATCGTAAAGGCGCGCGAGGAGCTTTGTGATTGTTGTCTTTCCCGCGCCATTCTCGCCAACAAGTGCCAATCGTTCACCCGGTCGCAGTTCGAAGTTCACGTTCCGAACCGCCCACCGTTCGCTGCCGGGATAACGAAACCCCACATTCTCGAAAACGAAACCGGTGCGAAGCGTTTTCGGAACGACGACAGCGTCCGGCTTCGAGGTGATATTGGGCTTCATGTCAAAGAACACGAACAGGTCGCGTAGGTACATCGCCTGTTCGTAAACGCCGCTTGCAGAAAGCAGGATTCCCTGGATCATTTCGCGGCCTCGTCCGAACGACGCAGCGAGAAATGTGAGCATGCCGATCGTAATCTCACCCCGCACTGCGGTAATCAGGATGATCACGTATGCAGCGTAGTATCCCGCGGTCCCAAAGAACGAGAGCAGCGTTCCGACAACGCCGCGCTTGATGGAAAGCTTCTTGTTCTCCTCGTAAAACTTGGTCGCAAGCGTTCTGTATCGCTCAGTGAGCCAGTCGCTGAGCCCGAACATCTGAACTTCTTTCGCTGTCTTGTCGCTCGCCCCTACATACCGCAGGTAATCCAGTTGGCGGCGTTCTGGTGTCCACCGGAAGAGCAGCGAATAGCCCATCGCCGCGAAATGGGTCTCGCCAAGGAAGCTCGGCACCACGGCAACGATTAGAAGGAGGACGAGCCAGGGGCTGTAGGCGATCAGTGCTCCACCCAGTGTCAGCAGAGTGAGCGCCATCTGTCCGATGGCGAGAAGCTGCATAAGGAGCCCGATTCGTCCTACCGTCTGGCGGCGCGCTCGCTCGAGGTGGTCGTAGAAATCCGGGTCCTCGAATTGCGCGAGATCCAGCTTGGCCGAATGCTCCATGAGCTGCACGCTCATGTCGTTAGAGAAAAGATCGCTGAGCAGGCTCTCGATAAGTGTCGACGCACGAGCGAGAACTTCGCCCGCAACCACAACCGCTATTTCGATGGCGACATAACGCCACAGCTCCGAGTAGCCGGCGGCACCGCGGTTTGCAGCAATCACGGTGTCGATGATCAGCTTGCCGACCCAGAACGTCGCAATCGGAATTAATCCGCGCCCGATGCGCAGGATGACCATCGCCGCTGCATAGCCGCGATGAGTTCGCCATACCTGTTTCGCGAGGGGAGGGACGTAGCGCAGCGCTTCCAGCCGCTCCCGCCATGTTGTGTCCTCTTTTTCTGTTCGTCGCCCGCGCTGAAGCGGGATCATAGCCATCGGCGATGTCACGCCTTTTCTACTGGAAGCCCTGCCTTGGCCCAGGCACCGAATCCACCGGTGACATTCGCGACGTTCTTGAATCCGTGTGCCGCAAGCAGGCTCGTAGCAATTGCGGAGCGTGATCCGCCCGCGCAGTGAACTGCGATCGGCTTTTCAGGGTCGAGCTGGACCAAGGTTGATGCAAGCGATTGCAGAGCGAGGAATTTGGATCCCGCAATGTGACCTTCGGCATACTCTGGCGAAGTTCTCACGTCGAGAATCTGCACTCCGCTCGCATTGCCGAGCTCCGTGATGCTCATCTGCGGCATTGACGAGAGTGGCTCGCCGGAACCCGACATGCGATCCAGCGCACCGGCGCTGGCATACCCACATACGCGGTCCAGCCCAATCAGCTGCAGCGCCGCGCGCGCATCGGCCAGTCGCGTCTCTTCGGGAAAATCCACAATCAGGTAGATGTCACGGTCGTAGGGAATCACCGACCCCGCCCAATTGACGAATGACATGTTCAGCGGGACGTTTATCGATCCCTGAAGGAATCCATTCGCGAACGCGTCCGGACTGCGCGTGTCCACAACGATCTCGCCCGATGCACCCATCTCCCGCACTTTCGAATCAGAGAGCTCCGGCAAAAGTCCCATCGCAGGACGCCGGGGTACTCCATCGCGATTCATTTGCTTCATGCGCGCGAAGTAGAGCGGAGGATCGGGCTGGCCTGCGAGAACAGTCTGGACGAACTCCTCTTCGTCCTTCGCGTCGAACGCCCAGTTGGATATTTTTTCGTAGCCAAGAGTCGTCTGCGGCATTGCGCCAAGAGACTTGCCACATGCGGACCCCGCTCCATGACCAGGCCAGAGCTGCAAGTAGTCAGGAAGATCGGAGAAGCGCCGGACGGACGCGTATAGCGCGGCAGCGCTATCGGCCATAGTACCCACAAGGCCCGCTGCCTTTTCGAGAAGATCCGGCCTCCCCACATCTCCCGCAAAAATGAAGTCACCGGTGAAAGCGCCGAGCACAGTGTTGGAGACGGTGGTGTCAGTAACCAGAAAAACAATGTGTTCGGGAGTGTGCCCGGGGGTGTGAACGACCTGCAACCGCAGCGTTCCGACCGAAATAACATCGCCGTCATGCAGAGTACGGACCTTGAGGTCTATGCGCGGAGCGTACCCCCAGTCCCGACCACCCATTCCCGATAAACAGAGCTGGGCGTTCTGGTTTTCCGCCAGCTCGCCAGCTCCGGAAAGGAAGTCGGCATGGATATGCGTCTCCGCAACCGCGGTGATTTTGAGAAGGGAATTTTCGGCCGCATTTGTGTATGTGCGGATCGCCCGGTTCGGATCAATTACGATCGCTTCTCGCGTGCGCTCGCAGCCTATCAGGAAGCTCGCCTGGGCGAGGAAATCGTCGTAGAAGCGTTTGAGAATCAAGCTAGTATTATAGCATGGCCACAGACACCGCGGTCGGACTTTCCAGGGAAGAACTGCGCCGGTATAGCAGGCATCTTCTGCTGCAGGATGTCGGCGAGGAGGGACAGCTCCGTCTCAAGAATGCGCGCGTGCTCCTGGTCGGCGCCGGCGGTCTTGGCTCGCCCGCGGCCATGTACCTGGCGGCTGCCGGCGTGGGTACTCTCGGAATCGTGGATGCTGACCGTGTGGATGAGACGAATCTCCAGCGCCAGATACTTCACGGCTCATCGGATTTGGATCGTCCCAAGACAGACTCTGCGCGTGACACACTTGGGGAAATCAATCCATTCGTCGCCGTTGATCTCTTTCCCGAGAGACTCACGTCGGAAAATGCGCTGGAGATCGCGAGGGAGTACGACATCCTTATCGACGGGAGCGACAATTTTCCCACACGCTACCTGATCAATGACACAGGCGTCCTGCTCGAAAAGCCTGTCATATACGGCAGCATTTTCCGTTTTGAAGGTCAGGCTTCGGTGTTTGCTACGGCGGATGGACCCTGCTATCGCTGTCTGTTTCGCGATCCACCACCTGCTGGACTGATCCCGAGTTGTGCGGAAGCTGGAGTTTTTGGCGTACTCCCCGGGATCGTAGGAACCATTCAGGCGACTGAAGCAATCAAGATGATACTTGGGCTCGGCGATCCACTTGTCGGCAGGCTTCTCCTGATCGACGCTCTTACAATGCGGTTCCGGACGATGGAGCTTAAGCGCGATCCGGAATGTCCGGCGTGCGGTACTCGCGAAATTCGCGAACTCATGGACTATGAACAGTTGTGCGGATTGAAGGATATTGAGATGAACGAAGAAGTATCTGCAGTCGGATCGATCTCCGCCTGCGGGCTCTCAGACCGGATCGCAAAGGGGGCGGTGCTGAACATTGTTGACGTGCGTGAACCTGTTGAATGGCAGATAGCGAAAATTCCCGGCGCCCGGCTTATTCCAATGCGGGAAGTGTTGTCGCGCGTTGACGAGCTGCGTTCAGCGAATGAGACGGTTCTGTACTGTCATGGCGGAATGCGAAGTCTGAGGGTTGCGCACGATCTCGCAGGTGCCGGCTTGCGCGGGCTGTTGAATCTGGAAGGTGGAATTGACGCGTGGAGCCGCGACGTCGATCCCACTGTGCCGAGGTACTAGTGGAATTTGAAGATCCAATCGACAGGTTCGGAAGGATTTACAAGGACGCGCTTGCAATCGACCGAAAACTTTGCCCTGAACCCACTGCGATGACTCTTGCAACGGTCGGCCCGGGCGGCCAGCCGTCTGCGCGCGTGGTTTTGCTTAAGAGCTACGACGGGGACGGATTCGTTTTTTACACGAACTACGAGAGCCGCAAGGGGCGTGATCTGCTGGAGAATCGGGTTGCAGCACTTTGCTTCCACTGGCCGCACCTGGAAATTCAGGTGCGTGTCGAGGGCGATGTTGGTCCAGTTCGGAAGGGAGAGGCGGACGAGTATTTTGCATCGCGCGCCAGGGAGAGCCAGCTTGGTGCCTGGGCGTCACAGCAGAGCAGGCCGGTTGAGCACGACGGCGACCTCGAGCGGCGCCTGGATGAATATGCCCGCATGTACGAGGGGCGTTCCGTGCCACGTCCGCCCTGGTGGTCAGGCTTTCGCGTTACTCCCCAGCGAATTGAATTCTGGCACAACCGCGCGAGCCGGCTTCACCTGAGGCATCTTTACGCCAGAGATGGTGCCGGGTGGAAAATGGACACGCTGTACCCTTAAACTGTAATTAATGACCGCAACACGAACGCCGCCTCAAGCTGACTCGGCAGACGCAGAAGCATGGACCATCGAATCCGCGCGCACCCTTTATAACATTGAAGGATGGGGGATCGGTTTTTTCGACATCAACGAAGAGGGACACGTTGTCGTCCGTCCCGATTCAAAGGATTCAGAACGAGAGCTGGATCTCTTCGAGCTGGCCAACGATTTGGAAGCGCAGGGTGTGGGACTGCCACTGCTGCTCCGCTTCTCCGATATTCTTCGCTCCCGTATAGAAGCGTTAAACGAAAAGTTCGCTCGCGCGCGCGAGGAATATTCCTACGAGGGCGGCTATACCACCGTTTTTCCAATTAAGGTGAACCAGCAGCGCCACGTGATCGAAGAGATCGTGGAATTCGGGAAGTCGTCGGGCGTGGGCCTCGAATGTGGGAGTAAGCCGGAGCTTCAGGCGGTGCTGGGTCTCGCCGAGCACACGGACCATATCATCGTCTGCAACGGTTACAAGGACGATGAGTTCATGCGTCTGGCTCTCATGGGCCAGAAGCTCGGGCACCAGGTTTTTATTGTGATGGAGCAGCTGAGCGAAGTTGACGTTCTGCTCCAGGTAGCCGAAGAACTGGATGTCGTTCCGACAATCGGAGTGCGCATCAAGCTGTATTCGGAGGGCTCGGGCCGGTGGGCAAAGAGCGGTGGCGAGAAGTCGAAGTTCGGGTTGGGAACCGCGCAGCTCGTAAAGCTGGTGGAAAAGCTTCGCGCCGCCGGCAAGCTCGACATGCTCAAGCTCATTCATTTCCATCTCGGCTCGCAGATCACTGACATTCGTTACATCAAGGCTGGCCTGCAGGAAATTTCGCGGTATTACGCCGAGCTGCGCTCGATGGGCGTAAATGTGACGCACGTGGACGTGGGCGGTGGCCTGGGCGTTGACTACGACGGAAGCAACTCGACGTCGCAAGCTTCGGTGAACTATTCGCTGCAGGAATACGCGAATGACGTCGTGTACACGCTGGCAGAATCGTGCCGCGCGATGGAGCT
Organism: Gemmatimonadaceae bacterium; assembly: GCA_046595175.1. Taxonomy (GTDB): domain Bacteria; phylum Gemmatimonadota; class Gemmatimonadetes; order Gemmatimonadales; family Gemmatimonadaceae; genus UBA4720. Next base: position 1,342 of record JBKJPM010000310.1, on the reverse strand, counting down.
TCCGATGCCGCACATTATCAGCGAGTCTGGACGCGCACTGACGGCACACCATGCGCTCCTTCTGCTGAGCGTCATTGACGTCGAATCACAGGCAGACCATACGGTTCCGGATCTCACTGAGGACGACAACGCATTTCTGCACGATATGCTGGCGGACTACAACGCTGTGTCCACGCGGAGAGTGCGCGAGGTTTTTCACGATGCGACGTTTGCGAAGGAGCGCGCTCAGGAGCTGTTCAATAGCGGAGTTCTATCGCTCCGCGAGCGGGCACTTGCAGAGCAGATATACATCACGACGATCACGCGCGTCGCCCGAATCGCCCAGCGCGACAGGGAGGAGTACAGCGATATCATCGAGGATCTCGATGCTACCCTGGTTGACCGTTACTTCTGCAACTTCTCGCTCTTCCAGTCGCTGCCGGATAGCTGGGCAATCGACCAGATATTTCCTATCATGCCGATCCATCGCCTCAACGAGGAGCCAACTCGCCGCGGGACGATTCAGGATGTGACGTGCGACTCGGACGGGAAGATCGAACGGTTTATTGGAGACCGAGTTCCAAACCCCGCGCTCGAGCTGCATCGATTTGCTGATGACGGCGACCCATACATTTTGGGGATCTTCCTGACTGGAGCGTACCAGGAAATTTTGGGCGACCTGCATAATCTTTTTGGCGACACGAATGCGGTTCACATTCGGCTAGCCGAGAATGGATACGCGGTAACAGACCTTGTCCATGGCGACACGGTGACTGAAGTGCTCGCTTACGTCCAGTTTCGAGCGCCCGACCTGCTCGCGACCTTCCGCCGGAAGGTTTCCAATGCTTCGGGGATCTCACGGCAGGAAGCGAACACCTTTATTGCAGATTATGTCGCGGGTCTCGAGGGATACACATACCTCGAGGGTGACGCGGCCAGATAATGGCTTCTGCGGCCGCTAGAATGAAATAATTATTTAAGGCCTCCGCGACCTCCCCAATTATTTCACTTTAGCCACGGCAGTTGCTATTAACGCCCAAATCGTTTGGCCACGGCAGGCCAGTTAACAACGTTCCACCAGGCAGCGATGTAGTCCGGACGCTTGTTCTGGTAGTTGAGATAGTACGCGTGCTCCCAGACATCGAGTCCGAGAATCGCAGTCTTTCCTTCCATGAGCGGGTTGTCCTGGTTCGGCGTGCTTGTGATTGAAAGCTTCCCGCCATCATTCACAAGCCAGACCCAGCCCGATCCGAAACGACCCGTTCCGGCCGCAGCCCACTGTTCCTTGAACTTGTCGAAGCCGCCGAATGTGGAATTGATCGCATCGCCCAGTTCGCCTGAAGGGGCGCCGCCCGAGTTCGGT
>JBKJPM010000117.1:0-3041 GCA_046595175.1 Gemmatimonadaceae bacterium | reverse complement strand
ACATCATATTCTTCAGATTCCATTCATGGTCCTTTTGAGCCGAGTAAACTATTAGATTCCACAGCGCGCCCGGGTGGTGGAATTGGTAGACGCACCGGACTCAAAATCCGGCGAGCTCACGCTCATGCGGGTTCGATTCCCGCCCCGGGCATTGAAAGACCGGCCCAAACGGCCGGTCTTTTTCTTTGCCCTACTTCTTCGCCCGACCTTCCTCAACGGATTTTTTGCAGCCTCGCGAATTGATATTCGCGCGCCTAACTTAAGGCTCCTACCCACAACTATAAAGAAAGAATGGCGCTCTATAAGCTGGCTAAGGTACCCGCGAACGGGGAAAAGATCACATTCGATGGCGGCAAGCTGGGAGTCCCGTCACGGCCAATCATTCCCTTTGTCGAAGGCGACGGTACCGGCCCCGACATCTGGCGCGCTTCTGTGCGAGTGTTCGACGCGGCTGTGGAAAAAGCTTATAGCGGCGAACGCAAGGTTGAGTGGATGGAAGTGTTCGCTGGTGAAAAGTCCTTCAAGAGCTACAACGACTGGCTTCCACAGGAAAGTGTGGATGCAATGCAGGAGTTCCGCGTCTCCATCAAGGGCCCTCTCACGACTCCTGTGGGTGGCGGAATCCGCTCGCTGAACGTGACGCTTCGCCAGGTCCTTGATCTTTACGCTTGCATCAGGCCGGTGCGCTACTTCGAAGGTGTAGGTGCTCCCGTGAAAGAGCCGGAGAAAGTTGACATCGTCATCTTTCGCGAAAACACCGAAGACGTGTACGCGGGAATTGAGTGGAAGGCCGGCAGTGCCGAGGCTGAAAAGCTCCGCAAGTACATTAAGGACGAGCTCGGTAAGGACATGCGTGCGAATTCCGCTATTGGCATCAAGCCGATGTCGGAGTTCGGATCCAAGCGGCTCATCGAAATGGCGATCCGCTATGCGATCGAGAAATGCAGAGAGTCCGTAACCCTGGTGCACAAGGGCAACATCATGAAGTTCACGGAAGGTGCATTCCGTGACTGGGGCTATGAAGTTGCGCGCGACAAGTTCTCCCAATCGACGTGCACTGAAGACGACCGTACAAAGGGCGGCTCAGATGCGAAAGCCGACTGTGTCGTCATTCGCGACAGGATTGCGGACTCGATGTTCCAGCAGATGCTGCTGCGTCCATCCGAATATTCCGTCGTCGCCACGCCAAACCTGAACGGAGACTACCTCTCGGATGCAGCCGCGGCGCAGGTTGGCGGACTCGGCATCGCACCGGGTGGCAACGTCGGTGACGGACTTGCAGTTTTCGAGGCAACGCACGGCACTGCGCCCAAGTACGCTGGTCTCGACAAGATCAATCCGGGCAGTGTCATCCTCTCGGGCGTCATGATGTTCGAGTACATGGGATGGAATGAAGCGGCCAAGCTGATTGTGCGGGGAGTGGAAAATGCGATCAAGGCGAAGACTGTCACTTATGACCTCGCGCGCCAGATGCCCGGTTCCACGGAAGTCTCGACATCCGCATTCGGAGACGCAGTCATCCGCGGAATGAAATAATGCGCTGCGCGAAGGTGAAATAGTGGCCCCGCGTTTTTCCGCCGCGTCTCCTGATTTCTCGACAGGCGGCGCTCAGTTCATCGTCGTTGCGCTGCACGATGCATCCGTCCTCGACACACCGCTCAAGGCATTGGACGAGCAACTGGGCGGGTCTATCCAGCGAGCACTGGACTCGCGCGAGTTCCGTGGAGCGCGCGATGAACACCTGCATCTCACCGCGTCAAACGGAACTCGTGTCCTGCTTGTCGGAACTGGCACGCCCTCGGACCGTGGGATCGCGCTCCGCCGAGCCGCTGCGATTGGAACCCGCCAGGCAAGAAAGCTCGGGGTGCGCACCCTTGCGTTCTATGGCGGTGACATCTCAGGCCGGGAGATAGAAGCCGTAGTAGTTGGAATATCGGCGGCAGCTTGGAGCTACACAGAGCTCAAGCTTCCAACGCCCGAGAATGAAAAGCGTGCCGAGCTCGACCAGGCAATTGTTCTTGCGAGTGCCGCATCAGCTGCAGATTCGGTTCAGACGGGTGAGACCATCGGCGCTGGCCAGTCACTCGCGCGTCTGCTCGCGATGATGCCGGGCAATCTTTGCACGCCCGACTATCTCGCAAACGTCGCATCTGAGATCGGTCAGCGCTTCAAGATGAATCTCACGATTCTCGGCCGATCGGAAATGGAAGCGCAGGGAATGGGTTCGTTCCTCGCGGTTGCGCAGGGCACGCCGCAGGATCCAAAGCTCGTCGCAATGGAATACAAGGGCGGAACGGAAGGTTCGCCACCGGTAGTTCTGATCGGCAAGGGACTGTGCTTTGACAGTGGGGGAATTTCGATCAAGCCCGCCCAGGGCATGGAAGACATGAAGTTTGACATGTGCGGTGCCGCAGGCGTACTCGGCGCGATGCAAGTCATCGCAGAGCTGCAGCTCAAGATCAATGTGGTTGGAATTTTCGGGGCGACAACCAACATGCCGTCCGGCACTGCAATGAATCCCGGGGACGTGGTGATCAGTCATTTCGGAAAATCCATCGAGATCATAAACACCGACGCTGAAGGCCGGCTTGTGCTGGCAGATCTTCTCTCATTCGCGCGGCGCTTCAATCCTGCGGTCGTAATCGATGCAGCAACCCTCACTGGCGCATGCGTTGTAGCGCTTGGCCACACGGCGACAGGGGTATTCGGCACGGACGAGTCGCTCATCAACGAAGTACTGGCAGCCGGCAAACGCGCTGGTGAGCCGGGATGGTCACTCCCGATGTGGGATGACTACAAGGAGCTGATCAAGTCCGACGTAGCTGACATGAAGAATTCCGGAGGGCGGGCCGCCGGATCGATTTCTGCCGCGCTATTCCTCAAGGAGTTTGTCGAAGGATTTCCGTGGGTACACCTGGACATTGCGGGGACTGCATACTCGGATAGCGACCTGGTCGCGATACCTAAAGGCCCAACCGGCGTACCTGTCGGGACGTTCGTTGAATTCGTGCGAGGCCGACTCTCTTGATGAAAGCGAGCGT
>JBKJPM010000218.1:0-3253 GCA_046595175.1 Gemmatimonadaceae bacterium | reverse complement strand
AATCGTGCGAAGCAAGGCGCCTTCTCGCTCCAGATACATTCGGGCACTATCGACTGATATGCTCAAGTGCAGCTTCTTGTCGAACTGTGCCTGACGCCGGGCGAGAGCGATGGCCATACGGACCTTGTCCTGCTCCGACTGAACGATGAGATCGGTTTTCTGACGCTCAGACGCAGTCATGCTGCCGCGAAGGCGGTCTATTTCCCGGTCATACTTGAGACGTTGGGCGAAAAGCCACCCATCAATCGCGAGCATGGCGATGACACCAATCGCAATTGTTTTTACGAATCCCGGGTATGTTCTCCTGAAATCGCGCCAATTCGATCGGCGTCGGTCTGCCGATCCGCGTGCTGAAGCTCTACGTCCTTCATCGGACAGGGGCTGCTGGTCGGCCATGTGCTTACTCCCGTAGATTTGGAACACGAACGTGAAGTACTGCGGTCCAACATTAAGTCGAGAAGCCGTCGATGATCCTGGTGCATCAAAATTGACCCGCGCTAGAAATCCTGTTGCACTAATCGTTCTCGACGGATGGGGCTACCGTCCTGAAACCGAAGGTAACGCAATTGCCTTGGCAAACACTCCCGTTTGGGACAAGATCTGGAGTCGCAGCTCCAAGACTCTGTTGGAAGCTTCGGGACTTCGGGTGGGACTTCCATTCGGCCAGATGGGAAACAGCGAGGTTGGACACCTGAATCTTGGAGCCGGGCGGGTTGTTTTGCAGGATCTCGTTCGAATTTCAGCTTCGATCGCGGACGGATCCTTTTTCCGGAATACTGCACTCAGGAGCGCCTGTGATCAGGTAAAGACAACTGGTGGAACGCTCCACCTTGTCGGCCTGATCGGGACCGGCGGCGTTCATGCAATCGATGACCATCTCTTCGCCCTGTTGGACCTGGCCGAACGCGAAAAAGTTCCCAATGTCGCTGTACATGCCTTCGTAGACGGACGGGATACCCTTCCCAAGTCGGGACTGAGCTTCATGGAAAACCTTCTTCAACAGATGAAGCAGCGGGGTTCGGCAAAGCTCGCGAGCGTAAGTGGACGCTACTACGCGATGGACCGCGACAAGCGCTGGCAGAGAACGGAACTGGCGTATCGTGCAATTGTGACCGGAAGTGGATTGAATGCAGCCGATCCACTCGAGGCAATCCGGAAGTCATATGCGGCCGGAATCACTGACGAATTCATTCTCCCCACCGCAATAACCGAGAGCGGCGCTCCAGTAGCTCCCATTCGCGACGGCGATGCGGTCATCTGCTTCAATTATCGGTCGGACAGGATGCGCCAGTTCGTTCGAACTCTCGTTGACCCATCGTTCGACGGATTCTCGCGCGCGGCGCTCCGGGAAGCGAAAGTCGTAACACTCACCGCGTACGACCAAACCTTCAGGCTTCCCGTTGCGTTTGAGCCCTTTTCCATGGCGCGTATCCTTTCGCAGGTGTTGAGCGAGAGGGGAAAAACAATCCTCAAAACCGCGGAAACCGAAAAGTATCCTCATGTGACTTACTTCTTTAATGGCGGACTCGAAGCGCCGTATCCTGGCGAAGAGCGTGTAATGGTGGCAAGCCCAAAAGTCGCGACATACGACCTGATGCCGGAAATGAGCGCGCCTGCGCTGACCGATAGTCTTTGCGCCGCCATCGAACACAACCAGCATGACTTCGTGCTCTGTAATTTTGCCAATGCCGACATGGTGGGACATAGCGGCTCGATCCCGGCAACCGTAAAAGCTGTTCAAACTGTGGACGCGTGCCTCGCAAGAATTCTAAGGAGCGCAGAGAAGTCGGAAATGAGACTGCTCATCACAGCAGACCACGGAAATGCGGAGATGATGATTGACCCCGTAACCCGTGGTCCACATACAGCGCACACGACTAACCCGGTTCCATTTGTTGTCATTGACGGAAACAGGGATCACTCACTGCGAGTCGGCGGTGCGCTTTGTGATGTTGCTCCAACTATATTGTCAATGTTGGGTATCGAGCAGCCGGCAGAAATGACCGGCGCAAATCTTGGAGTGTTGGATTGAAGAATCGGATTGCTTGCATTGCACTTTTATTCCTTCCCGTCGTTGCGTCTGCGCAGAGCGCGGGCGCACCGCAGGTTGGTTATCCAACCAACCGCAGCCCGTTCATGGATCTGCAATACCGTCAGGAGCTCACTGTTTTCGGCGGACAGTTCAAGGCGGGAACAGAACCAGCTCAGGTTGCGCCGCGCAGCGGCCCGATGGTTGGCGCGCGCTACGAAATAGCCGTCGGTGGTCCTGCCCAACTATACGTTCGTGGTTCCCGGGTCTTCTCCGAGCGCCTCGCTCTGGATCCCACGAAATCGGCTGCAACTCGCTCTCTCGGAGTTGTCAAAATCCCCCTCTACCTCACTGACCTGGGACTTTCGGTAAACCTCACCGGACAGCGGAGCTACCACGGCATCGTTCCTTCGCTCGCGGTTGGCCTCGGCGTCGCATCCACACTGAAGAGCAAGGTCGAAAAGGATCCATATAACTTCGGCACCACCTTTGCTTTTTCATTTGGTGGCGGTCTTCGCATTCTGCCGACGGAAAGGATTCAGATTCGAGTCGATGGCGGAACTTACATGTACCAGATCCGCTACCCTGCCGGATACTACACCGCCACCGGCAGCATTCCAGCGGTTCTTCCTTCAGGTCAGACGAAGAGCTTCTGGAAGAGCAATCCCTCGATAACCGCGGGCCTGTCGTACCTGTTCTTCCGGTAGTCGCCATTTAAACACAGCTATTAGCGGACCGCGTTGAGCTATCCGCTAACTGCGTGGGTTTGGTGTAAGGTGAAGAAACAACGAGCTGGACGCTGATAGCTGAACGCTATTCGCGGCCAGCTTTTTTTACTTCGCTTGCTATCTACGAAGAAAACGTTCATCCAGCCCCGTTTGAGGTAAATTTGCCGCATGTCCAAAGCGTATCTCACCAGACGCGTCCGGTTTTCCGCGGCCCACAGATACAGCCGGCCAGACTGGTCGGGTGAAAAGAACAAAGAGACATTCGGCGCCTGCGCATGGCCGAGCTTTCACGGTCATACGTATACGTGTGACGTAAAAGTCGCGGGCATGATCGCGGAGGACACCGGCTTTGTCGTCGACCTCGGCATGCTGGACGCGCTGCTCAATCGTGAAGTGCATGAGCGCTTCGACCATCGCAACATCAACATGGACATTCCGGAATTCGGGGATGGCAAGCTGATTCCATCCGGCGAGAATCTCGCGCGTTTCATCTTTG
>JBKJPM010000100.1:0-7127 GCA_046595175.1 Gemmatimonadaceae bacterium | reverse complement strand
CGGGATATTCGGAGAAATCCAGGTCTTCTATCACTCATGCGGTTGAACGCGCAAAAGCACGCGGTCATAAGTTCTCGCTGGTGCAGTTCAGCCACCCGCGGCTCGCAACCGAGATTCCGATCGATGCGCCGATCCTTTGTGCGTGGGGTGGGGAGGAGTCAATGCAGCGGGCAGCGGCGCGTGTGCTTGCTCGCGGCGAGATAGTCAAGTAACCAAACCTTGAGCGAGGTAAGGATGATGGAAAAAAAAGGCGTTTCGCCCTTCAAGGTTTTTGGGCAGCCGAAAATGTTTGCGCTTGTACTTCTCGGATTTTCTTCCGGGCTTCCTCTGCTGCTAACGAGCAAGACTCTCCAGGCGTGGATGACGGTCGCAAAAGTAGACCTCACGACGATTGGACTGTTCAGTCTCGTCGCGCTTCCGTACTCACTCAAGTTTCTCTGGGCTCCATTACTCGATCGCTACGTCCCTCCCTTCCTCGGACGCAGGCGCGGTTGGCTTCTTGTTACGCAGGTTCTCCTGATCGTTGCCATTGCGGCGATGTCCACACACGACCCGCGGACGGGTTTACAGCTGCTCGCCGTGAACGCATTTCTTATTGCATTTCTCAGCGCGAGCCAGGACATCGCCGTTGACGCATACCGCACAGACGTGCTCGAGCACCGCGAGATGGGAGCGGGCGCCTCTGTGTGGGTCATGGGCTACAGGATCGCCCTGCTTGTCACGGGTTCCGTTGCATTTCTACTGGCGGACAGAATGCCATGGCCGAAAGTTTACATCGCGCTTTCCGGGCTTTTGCTCGTTGGTGTCATTGCCTCTTTCATTGCGCCCGAGCCGAAACTTAAGGATGCGCCGCCGAAAACTCTTGGCGAAGCAGTGCGCTTTCCCTTTCAGGAATTCTTTCAGCGTGCAGGCCTCGGCCAGGGCATCGCCGTTCTCGCTTTCATTGTGTTCTACAAGTTTTCCGACAGTCTCGCCGGCAGCATGACAACGCCGTTTCTGCTCCAAACGGGATTTACACAGACGGAAATTGGCGTGGTGCTTGGCGGAATCGGAATGATCTCGACAATCGTTGGAACGCTTGTCGGGGGAACCATCGTCGCGAAGCTCGGCATCAACCGGGCACTGTGGATCTTTGCAATCTTCCAGGCCCTCAGCAATCTCGCGTACTACGGACTCGCGGTCGTTGGAAAGAATTCCAATTTCATGATGGTCGCGATTGTTATTGAAAATCTCGGGCTTGGATTGGTGACGGCGGCGCTAATTGCTTTCCTCATGAGCGTCTGCAACCGTAAATACTCAGCGACTCAGTTCGCGCTCCTGTCCAGCCTGATGGCGGCGAGCCGCGATATCATCGTCGCTCCCGGCGGAAAAATCGCCGAATCCCTGGGGTGGCCGATGTTTTTCATCATCACCGTGCTGGCGGGAATCCCGGCACTGATGCTCCTGCCGATCGTTGCACCATGGGGAAAGGAAACACCAGTCGCGGCAGCCCCGCATTCCGGCGACACCGCGGCGACCTAAGCGCTAAACCATATCCCTGTCCCGCCAAAATCGTGCGGCGAGGACGGTAACGTTGTCCGGCGCCCCGGTCTCACGGGCGCGGGCCACGAGATTTGTCGAGAGCTGCGCAACATTATTTTCTTCCGTCGCCATTCGGGCAATACGCGACGCTTCAACCTGATTGGAAAGCCCATCGCTGCAAAGAACCAGCACATCTCCCGTAAGCAGCTTGTCTCGAGTTAGCTCCGGCACAACCGATTCTTCCGGGCCGAGCGCCTGCAGGATGATGTTGCGGTGCTCGCTCTGGGCCGCCTGCTCGGGCGTAAGTCGGCCGGCGTCAATCATGCGCTGCACGAGCGATTGATCCTTGGTGAGCTGGCGGGCAACGCCGCCCCGAACAACGTAGGCTCGACTGTCACCGACTTGGGCGAAGTAGGCCTGATCGCCCATCACAAGCGCTACCGTTGCAGTGGTCGCCATTCCCCTGTGCTTGGGATTGTCGCGCGCGAATGCGAGGATTTCGCGGTTCGCAGCTTCGATCGCCATCTTGAGGGTGTCGGCAATCGCCACCGTTCCACGCAGCGCTCCCGATTCGTAGGCTTCCCTCAGCTGGTCGAAAATCGCGAGCGTTGCCAGCGAGCTCGCGATATTTCCGGACGCGGCTCCGCCTACGCCATCCGCAACGACGAGAAGAGCGGGCTGCGAGTGGATATGCGCCGACTCGTGTGTGGAGGCGGTGACTGGCTGATGCTCGGCGAGATCAGCAAACAAAAAGGAATCTTCATTTCTCTGGCGGACGAGGCCCACGTCGGATACGCCGGAAATCTCGAGATTCCCGTCCGACACCAGTAGAAATTCGGAAGTATGGGGTTCGGGCTGCTTCATGCTGAGCATCTAATCATTCCCGAATATAGGAAGTGAGGCCACTCCTTGCGTGGTCCTATTCCATGTTCGACGTTGAGTGGTACCACCTATGCGTAACTTTCTGTCTATGAAATTCCCTACGAAAAGTTCTGCTCCAGGATTCGCTGGAATCCTTCTGATTGCGGCTTGCTCGCCGTCCCGAACGGTGACTCCCGTGCCTGTACCGCTTCCTTTACCCGTCGTCGTGAGCAAGGCGCCTCTGCCCGAACCCAATCCCAAGCTGCCGCCCATTCCCGAAGTCCGCGGACCTCTGCAGATAAAGGTTCAGTATCCGGGGCAGATGGAACTCGTAAATGCGAAGGACTCGAACTTTATTCACGGCCAGCTAGGAAATGGAGACGCCGCGCTTTCCATCAACGGCGTGCTCGCACCGGTCTGGCCCAATGGTTCGTTCATTGGCTGGCTTCCCGTTCCGAGCCCAACGCCAGCGACGGACTCGCTTGGGCGTCCGATTATGATTGGCGTTTACAATCTCGTCGCGGTCGTGGGAGCCGATACTGCGCGACTGACACACACCATCCGTCTTCCGCTGCCACCCGTAGTTCCTGTCGTTCCCGTTCAGCCTGAACCGATTGTTCCAGTGGCGCAGCCTACTTTCGCGGCGGCCGGTTCGATAAAGGCACCCGCCCCACTCAGAGGAACGCAGTCAGCGCGCTGCTTTGGCGCAATTACGACCTGTGCGCTTGCCACTCCGATTCTGAGCGATACCGATAGGTTCGTGATTGGACGGCCCACGCCCTCGGGCACCTACAAGTGGTTTCTGTTTCCGGGTACATCGTTGCAGGTCATTGGAACCCAGGGTGACGCTGCTCAGGTTCAGCTCGATGGCGGCCAGGTAATCTGGATTGCGAAAAGCGACCTTGATTTTGCGGCTGCTGCCCCGGTATCAACCCGTGTAACTCTGTCGGAGCCGCGCATCGTGCCAGCGTCAGACTGGGTGGACATAACTATTGGAGCGTCTGCTCGACCGGCCTATCTGGTCGAGGAAACCGCAACGGGTGTGAGCATCACTTTTTACGGCGTCACGAACCAGGGCAACTGGGTTGGCGCTGTCATACCGAAAGATTCATACGTTGTCTCCCTTCGGCACTCGGAGACCACGGACCGCACGGTGGTCAACGTAAACCTGACCGCGGCACCGTTCGGATATCTCGCGTTGTACGAGAATGGGAATTTCATTCTTCGCCTGCGGCGCCCGCCCCTCGTTGATGCTTCGTCTCCGTTGAAGGGCCTGACGATCGCAATTGATCCGGGACATCCACCAATCGGTGCAACCGGGCCAACCGGACTCTGGGAGCCGCATGCAACGCTGCCTGTCGGTTTCAGGGTGCGTGACATGCTGCTCGCAAAAGGCGCCAATGTCGTTCTCACAAGAAGCGCGAACGAAGATGTGGATCTCGCAGTGCGCCCAACGGTAGCCCGCAAAAACAACGCGCATGCATTTGTTTCGATTCACTACAATGCTCTTCCCGATGGCGTGAATCCCTTCACCAACCATGGAACCAACACCTACTGGTTCTACCCTCACTCCACGTTGCTCGCGCAAAACGTCCAGCGGAATCTCGTGAGTGAAATGGGACTGCGCGACAAAGGGGTGCACTGGGCAAACTTCGCTGTGATGCGCGGCACATGGATGCCGTCCATCCTTGCCGAGGGAGCGTTCATCATGATTCCCGACCAGGAAGCCGCGATGCGCACGTCGGAATATCAGGATCAATACGCAAGAGGAATTGTGCAGGGCCTGGAGGATTACTTCAGGACCTTCATGGCGCGCAAGTGAAGCTCGGAATCATTGCGGCGGCGCTCCTGGCTAGCGCCGCGGTGGCCAACGCGCAGGTATCACCAGACGCGCATTGGCTGACGCTTCGCACCAAACATTTCAACATCCGCTTCACTCCGGAGCTCGAGCACGAAGCGAGACGCGCCGCGGTGAACGCCGAGCGCGCGTTTGCGCAGCTGTCGGCCGAGCTGGTTGCTCCAAAGGGAAAAATCGAGCTGGTTATTTCGGACAACGTGGACTTCACAAACGGATACGCGACGGTTTTTCCGTACAACACGATCGTGATTTTCGCCCACCCTCCCATCGACGCGATTTCACTCAGGTACTACAACGACTGGAACCAGCTCGTCATCACGCACGAGCTCACCCACATTTTTCATCTCGATCGCGCGCGCGGTATCTGGGCGCTCGGCAGAAACATTCTCGGGAGACATCCTGCCTTTTTCCCGAATGCGTTCAGCCCGTCCTGGATGACTGAAGGCCTGGCAGTGTATTACGAGTCGCGCCTGACCGGTGGTGGAAGACTCGAGGGAACTTTCCACTCGATGGTTGCGCGCGCGGCGGCGTCCACTGGGCATATACCCGGACTCTCGGATCTTTCGCGTTCGAGTACGCAGTTTCCCGGTGGGGAAATCGTCTATGTGTACGGGTCGCTGTTATTCGACTATCTCTCTCAGACGCGCGGACCCGGTGCCATCCGCACATTTATCGAAGGATCGGCGATCGCTCTGCCATTCTTTCGGGGCCGCGCAGTCAGGAAGGCCTTCGGCGTTTCTTTCGAAGATGCATGGAAGCGCTGGAGCGATTCGCTTCTCAGGGTAACCCCGCGCTATCAAGACCCAATGACGGGCTGGAGAGACCTCACCCCGGACGCACGCGTTACGCTGTTCCCGCGCTGGAAAGGCGACACCATTCTCGCTTCGATCTCGAATGGGAAGGAATCCCTCGCGGCATTTGAGGTCGCGCAAAGCGGAGAACGCCGAAACATCGGGCGGCGCAATGAAGTCCAGGCCAACATTCCGTTGGCTGACGGGTCCATACTCTTCGCACAGCCCGAGTATTTGAGTCCGTATGTGGTTCGCAGTGACCTGTTCATCCAACGCAACGGTGTTCAGTCCCGTCTCACCCATGGGGCGCGACTCACAACACCGGATGTAAATCGCGCTGGACGAATCGTCGCAGTGCAAGCTGTGGCCGGAACAACCCGTCTCGTATTTGTTTCGCGGGACGGGAAGGTTTTGACCCCTGTTCTGCCCGCATCGCTTGCTGCTCAATGGGCAGAGCCGCGATGGTCTCCCGATGGAGGTCGCCTGGCGGCAGTGAAGATTTCGCGTGGAGGGACATCGCAGATTGTCGTGCTCGATTCCGCCGGCGGGGTTCTGACGCAGACGGCTCAAGTTGCAGCTGTCGATGCGACACCGTCATGGAGCAGTGACGGACGAATGATTTACTTCGGGTCGGACCGGGATGGTGCGCCCCAGGTTTACGCCTGGGATCTCACCGGCGCACCAGCGCGAATTTCTTCGGCAGTTACGGGTCTGCTCTCACCCGAGCCGTCTCCGGACGCAAAGAAAGTCGCAAGCGTTCTTTACACCGGCAAAGGCTATCATCTCGGAATAGCACCGCTGGACTCGATCTCTCGCCTCGCAGGAATGGCTGCTTCGCTTCGCAGAAATACATGTCCTGGCTGCGTGCTTGAATCCTCGCAAAAATCGCCTGCATTAGAGGAGAGCGCCGCTCCGATTGTCCCGTACAATGCATTGGAGACACTGCTGCCCAGGTACTGGGAGCCGATCCTCGCGAGCTCGAATGTGGACGGAACCGAATGGGGAGTTGCCACAAGCGGCGGTGACGTGATCGGACGACATGCATACGCGGCCTCCACAACAATTCAAACGCGATATCACCAGGTCGCGGGATATTTCAGCTACAGGTATTCGGGACTCGGCCTTCCATTCGTGGACATGGGAATAGAGCAGGCGTGGGATCGAGGATACGTTTTCTCGAGTCCTGCAGCGACTGCGCCCATTGCACGACTGGATCGCCGGGACAGGATCGCATCCCTGCGTCTCACCTTTGCGCGACCGCGCTACCGGAGCTTTGGGCAGGTCAGCGCGGGAACCGATCTCGAATTCCGCGACTATAGCACCTCGCCGGATTCTATACTTGCGAAACTGCCAGTGCGATTCCATGGAACCACCAGATATCCGGGTTTGAGTGCAACGGCGTCGTGGAGCAACACCCAGCGTCCCACGCTTGGTATCTCCCGCGAGGACGGTGTGATGCTCAATGCCTCCGCTCGGCAGCGATGGCGTCAGGGTACTTCGGGGCTTTCGACTCGCACTTACATAGGATCGACGGCCCTCTTCAAATCGCTCGATTTGCCGGGCTTTGCGCACCACGTACTCGCGCTTCGCGTCGCGGGTGGATACGCCGACGATCGAGCGATCTCGAAACTTGCCGTGGGTGGAATAAGCGGATCGACAGTGGATATTGGATCCGGTTACACGCTCGGGGATTCACCGCGCACATTCGGCGTAAGAGGGTTTGCGCCATCCACGGAGCGGGGAATTCGCGCATTCACGGGATCGCTGGAATATCGTTTTCCCATCGCTGCTCCCGGCCGCGGCATTGGCTGGGTGCCACTCTTTTTGGACCGTGTTTCCGGCGATATTTTCGGAGATGCCGGACGAGCATACTGTCCTCGGGCCTCGTTGGCGACGGCGGAAGCTTGTTCCCGGCGGGACGTGGGAAACCCCTGGATTGGGTCAGTTGGTGCGGAATTGAACATGGATACGGGCATTCAGCGGGACATCCCGCTCCGCTTCCGGCTGGGCCTCGCTCTGCCCGTCGCTACGGTGGCCAATCGAGAGAGAAAACCGGCCTTTTTCCTGACAGCTGGCAGTTCTTTTTAGGCCCGGAT